>NZ_JBRBDK010000024.1:0-599 GCF_052805135.1 Agromyces arachidis | reverse complement strand
TCGTTCATTCGGTGGGTGCTTCCAGTCCGGGGATCTTCTTCAACGCGGCACCGAACTTGGGGTAGTTCGCCTTCACCCCATCATCGAGGTCGATCTCGATCTGCTGCACCGCCAACGGATACAGCACCTCACGCGCCCACTCCCGCACCTCGACCAGGTCACGGCGCAGCTTCTCCGCATGCTTGACCGCCGCCGCCTTCTCCCTGGCGCCCGACGCCGACGTCACAAGATGCTCCTGCCGGTCCAGCTCCGCCTCAAGCTTCGCGATAAACGGGGTGACGTACTCGTTCAGCACCGTGCCCACCGTTGACGGGGTGTACCGGTGCATGTAGATCAACGCACTGAACGCGCCCTTCGGGGACGAGAACAACCAATAGATCGGCCGCTTCTTGTACCGCTGCACGTGGTCCTTGTAGAAGTCCCGCACGAAGTACTGCCGCACGCTCTTCCCGAGCGTGTCCTCAACAAACCGCAGGTTCTCCTCGAAATGCTCATCACCGAACGCCACCCGCAGGAACTCACGGAACCGGGCCACGATGTCGTCCTCGAACCAGTCCCCATCCACCACCGGAATCACATTGTCCCGATCCGGCACAAAC
>NZ_JBRBDK010000023.1:0-1243 GCF_052805135.1 Agromyces arachidis | reverse complement strand
TGCAGCAACGCCCCGAACGTGTCCGCATCCGCGAACAGGTTCCAGAACGCTTCCTCGTCCTGGAAGTTCGCCATCGGACTGGCAAGCTCCTGCACCTCCTCCGGTGTGAACCGCACCGGGGACAGCACACACACGTTCGGGGCGGTCTGCTTGTTGAAGAACGTCCGCTGCCGCAACCGCGCCTTCATCGTCAACGCGAACGCCGCCAACGCCCCCGCCCGCGGATCAATCTCCGTCCCGAACAGGTTGTGCTTGAGAATCAGCGAGGGAATGTCCGCCTGCGCGTACCCCTCCTCCTCGTAGATCGCGTACAGCAGATCGAACGCGTACGTGAGCATGTGACCCGACCCGCACGCCGGATCGATCACCTTCAACTCCTCCGGCGAACCCACCCGCAAGAAGTCGGTCTCCTCATCGACCGGGTCGATGTAGTACTCCATCCGCTCCCGGATCGACGAACCCGGGTGGTTCAACAACCACAACCGGCCCAGACTGTTCTCCACCAGATACCGGACGATCCAATCCGGGGTGAACAACTGCGTCGCCGGCGGAATCTCCGCAGCCCCCGCCTTCTTCCCCTTCTTGAACCCGGCGAACACCTCGTCCTTCCGCTCCGCAATGTAGAACTGGTACAACCAGCCGATCACCTCCACATCACGGCACACCTCCGGGCTCATCACCTCCACCGCACGCGCCCGCACCGACTCATCCGCAAGCAGATCAGACGGCAACAACAACTCCGTATAATCCGCATCCCGCTCAAACAAGAACGGCATCCACCGATTCCAGAACCGGCAATACGCCGCCAACAACGCCGCGTACGCCTCCTCATCCCGATTCGGCGACTGCAACGACCCATCCAGCAACCCAGACACCCGCGCCCGAGTCCGCGCATCCACCGCATCCTCAAACACGCCACGCTTGGCCGCGACCAACACCCCCGGCTGCACCCCACCCGGCTCTGGCGACACCACCGGCACCGACGTCACCCCAGCCGCATCCATAAACCGCAGCGCCACCAAACGGTTAAACCACGTATACGCCACCCGATCCGCCACCACCGACCGGCCAACCTCACCCCCACCAGCCGCCGAAACCGCACCCTCCAACTCAGCCACCACACCCGGCACCACCACCCGAGCATCCGACCCAGCCCCCAACACCACACCCAACCGGGACCCCACCCCAGCAACCAACCCCCGACGCGCCCACCCCGCAAACGAACGCAAACCCGACGTCTCCA
>NZ_JBRBDK010000022.1:0-1721 GCF_052805135.1 Agromyces arachidis | reverse complement strand
CTCGAACCAGTCCCCATCCACCACCGGAATCACATTGTCCCGATCCGGCACAAACGACGGCTCCGGCAGACGCGAGAGGAACGTGTCCAACGAGTCCCCCTGATCCGCCAGGACCAAACCCTCGAGATCCAGCGAGAAACGACCAAACAGCGCACCCGCCGAATATGAGAGGAAGTCACGCAGAATGCGGCCCCTTTCGTCGAGGCGACCTTCATACGTCAGGGTTGTTCCTTTGGATTCGTTTGACTTCGACTCACCTAGTGCCCGAGCGATGACGGACTCGAAATGTTCGGTGGCGGAGCGGCGTTCTGCGCAGGTTGCGATGAAGGCGTGAACTGCATCCTCCATTCGTGAACCAGCAGCAAGTAGTGGAGATCGATTGAAGTCCCAGGCGAGCTCGGACTCGTCCCAATCGAGTCGAGCGATCGCGACAAGCTCTTGCGCAGCGGACTCGATCAGCGCATCAAAATCGGGAACTGGAATCTTGGACACGTACCCGAGTTCGTATCCAATAGATGGACTAAGCAGCGAGAGATACTCCGACGACCACCGATCATTGAGAACGCCTAGCAGGAATTGCTCACTCAGCCCTGTGGTTGGGTATAGCGTTTGCCCGGCGTTCGAGACGACCGAACCGGTCGGCAGAAACCGAAAGCTTGCCGATCCTGAGGTTGCCGTGGACCACGTCACCGCGGGCCTGAAGTAGAAGTCTTCAGCGCCGATGACGAATCCGAGATTGCCGTTGAGGTACGGATACTTGCGATTCGATTCCTCTTTGATTTCCCGACCGTCATCTTCCCAATTGACGACGTAGTCAAGGTTGCCGTACCAACGACGCTCACTTCCTCCCTTGCAGAAAGGGAACCATCGGGCACCCGACGCAACTGCGCTCACGCGGTCCGAGGCTTGAGGCTCGAACCGATGGCGGCTCACCTCGTACCACTGGCGAAGGAAGCGATTGTTATCCGACGTCGACATCCCGTGCTTGAGAGTTGCCACGTCTTCAAGAAGCGGCAGGGAATCGAAAGCCGTCAGCTGCTCACGGGTTGCCCAGAAGGCAACAGGCTCGCCCGGAATGATGTCCAGATCACGCATTCGTATGGTGGCCGCAAGTTCATTCTCGGGCGGAAAAGAGTACGGCTCGCCCGTCTCATCAATCTCCCAATACCGAAGGGAGAAGCATGCGGTGCGAGCCCCGCGGTCAACACCGAGGGATTGGACGAAGGCGACCGTTCCAAAGTTGATGCCCATGCTGGTTCGGCCGCGTCCCTGATACGGCATGTGGATCAGTGAGAGCAGACGCCTTCTACGCATCACCTCGACCCTGAAGTCCTCGAATCCTCCTTGAAACATCCATGACTCCATCGTCACGAATGCCGCGATCGCGTTGGTAAGCGCCAACATGCCCGCGCGCTCAATGAACATCGCGAGCAGATCACGTCGCGACTTCTTGAACTGGCGCTTCGCGAAGCTCTGAAGCGTGGCTCCCATGTTGCCGGATCCCATGTATGGGGGGTTGGCGACAACGACGTGGTACCGCTGCGACAGGTACTCCGTCTGAGTCAGCACCAACCGGGCACGTTCGTGGAGTTCCTCACCGATCAGATCCGTCGGCGGGTTCGCATCCAAATGCTCCCGCAGCGGCCCGATCAGCTCCTGGTCCGGTTGCAGCAACGCCCCGAACGTGTCCGCATCCGCGAACAGGTTCCAGAACGCTTCCT
>NZ_JBRBDK010000021.1:0-1733 GCF_052805135.1 Agromyces arachidis | reverse complement strand
AGGAAGCGTTCTGGAACCTGTTCGCGGATGCGGACACGTTCGGGGCGTTGCTGCATCCGGACCAGGAGCTGATCGGGCCGCTGCGGGAGCATCTGGATGCGAACCCGCCAACCGACCTGATCGGCGAAGAGCTCCACGAACGCGCCCGCACGGTCATCGCTCAGGCGGAGTACCTGTCCCAGCGGTACCACGTCGTCGTCGCCAACCCCCCATACATGGGCTCCCGAAATATGGGCCGCAGGCTAGCAGCATATGCAAAGTTGAATTTTCCCTGGGCGAAGTCGGATCTCTTCGCCGCCTTCATAGTTCGGACGATTAGCCTAGCGAGGGTCGGGGGCACAGTTGGCATGATGTCGCCAATGGTTTGGATGTTCATCAGCACATATGCCGAACTCAGACTGCACGTGCTGGAGCATGCCCCTGTCCGTGCTCTCGTTCAACTCGAATACTCCGGGTTTCAGGGAGCAACCGTTCCTGTATGCGCGTTCGTATTGGCGCCGGGTGCGACCAATGAGCGAATGGGTACCTTCATCAGATTGACGGAGTTCCGCGGACCCGCAGCCCAGGGGCCGAAGACTCTAGAAGCAGTAGCAGATCCGGCGATCGAGTGGCGGTTCGACGCGTCATCGGCCGAGTTCCTCCGCATCCCGGGCGCTCCGATCGCGTACTGGATGAGCGCCGCACTCAGAGACACATTCTCTCTTGGTCAACCCCTCTCAGAGCTTGCCGATTTCGTTGGAGGACTGCACAAGACAGGAGATAACTCAACGTTTGTCCGCGCGACCTGGGAAGTCTCCCGTTCAACGATTGGCCGCGCCCCGACTGAGCGATGGGTGCCGTACTCGAAGGGCGGCGGCCGTCGCAGGTGGTACGGGCTGGTCACTGATGTGGTCGACTGGTCGAACGACGCGCGAGATTTCTATCGACGAAACCCGACGTCTAACCTTCTCGCCGAGCGGTTCTGGTACCGATCAGGCATCACCTATTCGATGATCACCTCAAGCGTCAATACGTTCCGCTGGCTTCCTCCTGGCGCCGTGTTCGACATGGGCGGGCCTACGTTCTTCCCGCACGATGGGGACGTTGAGTTGGTCCTGCTCGTCGGGAACAGCGTCTACGCGGCCGAACTGATTCGGCTGCTCAACCCCACACTCAACCTGCAGACCAGCGACGTCAAGAAGCTCCCAGCGCCCGTGCTGGCAGTTGGCCAGAGGGACGAAGTGAGGTCGATCGTGACGGAGTTGATCTCCATTTCCAAAGCAGACTGGGACGCGCAGGAGATTTCGCTGGACTTTCTCCGCTGCCCTCTGCTATCAGATGGCGAATCACTCCTGGCTCGATCGATCTTGATGGCGGGCGAACGCGCTTCAGATCAGATCGAGCGATCGTTGGATCTGGAGCGCGAGGCTAACAGGGTCGTTGCTGCCGCGCTCGGACTGGGCGCCGAATACTCCCAAGTCGCACAGAGCGATATCACGCTACTGGCGAATCCTTCCTATCGATATGACGACTCGCGCGCGCAGCTGCCCGGCATTACATCGTCGGACATGGTGACGGAGCTCGTGTCCTACAGCGTGGGTGTGATGTTTGGCCGTTACTCGTTGGATCGTGACGGTTTGATCTTGGCGGATCAGGGGGACTCGTTGGAGACGTTCCTTGAGCGTGTGCCGGAGCCGCGGTTTGTGCCGGATCGGGACAATGTGATTCCGGTGGTGGATGGGGACTGGTTCGAG
>NZ_JBRBDK010000020.1:0-2591 GCF_052805135.1 Agromyces arachidis | reverse complement strand
GCAACCAACCCCCGACGCGCCCACCCCGCAAACGAACGCAAACCCGACGTCTCCACAGTGCTGTCTCTCCTAGAAGTCCGCGATGAATGAGCGCTTCAGCGTGTACGTTGCGGAGACGTACGTGCGCCAGTGGTTGGTGGTGCCTTCGCGTTCTTGGACGCGCAGTTCAACTGTCTGCCCCTCGAACGCGTTTGCGTCAGTCGTGAGCAGCAGCGTGATCTGCTGCACGCGTGCGCGGGCGTCATCTGTCGTCTGGTCGAACGCGCGCTCGACCACATTCGAGATCACGGTGTCACCCGCGTAGAGCGCGATGCGCAGCGTTCGCGCGTGGACCTTCTCGTCAACCGGGTCGAGCTGATTCAGGCGGACCACGAGCTGCCCGGTTGTGATGCGGTCCGAATCCTTGAGGAGTTGGACCTCGACCTTGCGAGTGTCGGAACGTCGCGACTTATTGATGGCGAGCACTGGCACCACGATCTCCTGGAGGCTCGCGCCACCGTGGACGAACCGTGTGCCGGCACCAGGTCGACGGATCCGGTGCGTCGACTTCGGAATCTGGACCGTCAGGTCACCGTCGAGTCCGAGCTGCGCCGAGGTAAAGGTCTTGACAGACTCCATGGGTTCCAGGTTCCGACCGATTACGAATCGGCGGTTCTCGAATGTGCCGCCCTTCGGGCTCTCAGAGAGGTACCCCGGCTCTTCGAGCCCGGCATCCTGATATTGGAACCCGTGGTCTGCAGTCACAAGAATGTTTGACGCGTTCGCGTTCGCGAGCCGCTTGGTGATCGCGATGATCTCCCGAATCGCCTCTTCGGCCGCCTTCGGAAGGTCCCCCTCGGTCTTGGCGTCGTCGCCGATCGCGTCGATGCGGTCGTGATACACGTACAGCACCTGGTGTGACGAGAACAACTCGCGTGCCTGGGCCTCGCTCATCTTCAGCAAGTCCGAAGCTCGCACGGCCGTACCCTCCACGGCAGCGAGAATCTTGGCCCGGTTCTCAGTTCCGCCGGCTGGGTGGCCGTCAACGACCGCCTTGGCATCCGCCGTGAGCTCCAGCGCCGCGTGAGGCAACAGCGCGGCCATGCCGAGTTGGGTGAAGCTGGGCAGGACTCCCACCATGGCCTCAAGCTCCGCGTCGAATCGGTCCTCTCGACGGATGCGGATTCGGAGCTCGTCGGCGACTTCAAAGCGCAAAGCGTCGGAAATGATGACCGCAACCTTGCGCCGACCAGACATGACGATGGTCTTGACACGTTCCGCGAAGAAGGCGCCGGCGCCGCCTGCCGCCGCGCCAGGCCAGCTCTCTGAGCTGTCGATATGCTGCTGCCAGGCAAGGCCTTGCGCGTGCAGGTACTCGAAGACGTACGCGCTCTCGACCTTCTGACGCAGCGGAGCGAGGACGTCATGTTCGTCAATGACGGCATGGAACAGGAACTGCCGATAGCGCTGATCGATTCGGTACCACTCCGATCGATACTTCTCGATACCATCCGCAAAGCTAGTGACGTGCGCTTTGAATGCTGCAATCTCGTTCAAGATGCCGCTGGCCGCATCGAGTGCGCGATAGTAGCTCTCGAAGCGGCTGCCTCTGAGTTCGGCGAGGCGGGTCTGGGTAATGCGCTCCACTTCTGCGTGCGCCAGCTTTCGCTCACGGACAAGCTGGACCAGCTCGAGGATGACCCGCCGGTCGACATCCTCGAACACGAAGTTATCGAGCAGCTGCTCGAGTGGGACCTCTCCGAGCCGCTGAGGGATCTCGAGGGCGTTCGCGGCCCGGCGCGACAGCGCCGTGTAAGCGTCGCTGAAGCCCCGGTCGACCCGGAGATTCTTGAAATCGATCTCGATTCCTCGGTACCGATCCGTGGTCCCGGCCGAGAACCCGCCCATCGCCTGCTCGAACATCCACAGAACGAAGTCGTCGATCGATGGGTTGTCCGAGGCATACCCGTAGATTCGTTGGAACCCTCGCCACAGATAGTCGTCAAGTCCATACGCCACCAGCTGACGGAAGAAGGAGTCGGACTCGACTGACGCATCTAACAGCAGTTGCCGCACCAGTGCACTGAAGCGATGCTCCACTTTCGCACCAGCAAGGACAGCCGACATCTTTGCGAGAACCTGGTCAACGGTGTCGCCTTCGTGCAGACGCCTCCGCAGCGCCTCAGTCCGCTTCGTGCTGCGGAAGAACTCCGGATGCTCGATGACGACCGCTCGGAACACATCTCGATCCAGCCCGAGCTGGTCGAGCAACATGGACACCCGATCCGCGCGGAAGCTCCCATAGGCGAGCCGCAGGTCAAGCAGCCAGTCGTCGCCGGATGGCTCATTGGCACGGTAGAGGAGGAACTTCGTGTTGGGCTCTTCAACGAGAATCCGGGCCTTCACACCGAACTCGTTGCGATCGATCCGAACAGTTTCGACCTCATCGAGGTCGATGGCGACGACCTGCTCGACGTACTCCTGATCAGGGTCATCCCAGACCACGATCCGCTGGCTCTGGAACAAGTCCTGAAGCCTGCCCGTAAGGGTCTCGAGTTCGTTCATTCGGTGGGTGCTTCCAGTCCGGGGATCTTCTTCAACGCGGCACCGAA
>NZ_JBRBDK010000019.1:0-4904 GCF_052805135.1 Agromyces arachidis | reverse complement strand
CGGCCAATACGGTCGCGTCCGCGGGCAGCATTGCGCAGGCTGCCGGGGAGTCGTCATAGGGACAGGTTCGCCACGGCTGGAACAAGTAGACCATCGTGACGATCGCGCCCACCAGCGCCAACGCGGCACCGGTCACGACAGCAAGCACCCTGCTTCGCTGCTTCATGAGCACGACCTTACGGGCGGCGAGTGTCCCAGCCGATCCCTCATTGAAAAGCTGATCCGAGGCAGACGGTCAACCGGTGATCGCTCGGGCGTAGATGCCGAGCGCGAGCACTCCGGCCAGGATGGCGCCAAGGACCGCAACGCGGGTCAGCCAGGGGATTCGCCGCACCAACTCCACTACGAGGGAAGCGACGGCGGTGCCGGGCACGAGGAACATCGCCATGATCGAGCCCGAGTAGATCGCGAATCCTGAAGGGTCGCCGATCGACCCGACGGTGATGATGAAGATCACGGCGGCCGCTACGACAGCGACATCCATCAGCACAGCCCGGCCCACACCCGCGGGCTGACCGAACGGAAGCGTGCCTATCGCTCGAACGGCGAAGGCGATCGCGAATACGAGCGGCGTCGCGAATGCGATCCGCTCCAGCCCGTCGAGATCCGCGCCGGCCAGTGACCACCCGATCGTGGAGACGATCGCGAACAGCACCACCGCGACGCAGCCCGCAATAGCTGCCTGCGCGCTCACCCACTCGCGCCGCATGGAGCCGGGGATCGTCGTGCTCGCGTTCGCTTCAGTAGACATTGCCCTGAAGCTACCCTCGCCCGCGCCCCGACACCGCGAGGCGAGCCGCGACGTGGCCGCGCGCAGCGTTCGCGAGCCGGTCGGACTGCGGCGCAGGCACGATCCCTCACCGGGCCGTCGCGACAATCATTGCCTTCGCGCTCCGCGCGTGAGACCGTCAAGCGTGGATTCGTTCGTCGCGTGGAACAGCTTGGTCTTCGGAGGCGCTGCGGTCGCCGTGGCAGGGGTCGTGGCTCTGGCCATGTGGGTCAGAAGCCGCAAGCGCCAGTCCTGACGGGATCCCTCAGCGAGTCAGCGCGCGACCCATTGCATGGCGGCAGAGATGGGTATGAAGCTCTCGATTGCGAGGTCGAGTGGGAAGCCAGCGACAGCCTTGAGTGCCGCGGTGACGTCAGCTTCGGTCCTGCCTGCCGGTATCGCTTCGACCGTGACGCTGAGTTTCGAGCAATCGATCTCCGGAGCCGTGCTGGTGATGAAGATGCCGGGAACGGCGCCGGGCGAGATCAGGCGCCGTGCCGCATCGCGAAGCTGGGCCGGCGAGTGGACAGTAGGGGCCACTTCAACCGCGACCCCTGATGCGGCCAGCGTTTCGGTGAGGCTCGGCGGGACTTCGTCGAACCACCAGAGCCTGAGCAGCTCGTCGTTCCGATCCCACTCGAACCCAGAGAATCGGGGATCGACCCCGTAACGCTGGGAGACCGCGGTCATGAGTTCGTGGTGCTCGGTAGTCATGCCGTCGCCCGTGGGTTTCAGAGACTCGAGTTCCTCAGGCGAAATGACGTCGGCCGGGTCGATCGGAGCCAGCGCCACCCGGCTGTCCGAGATCAGTCGTGGCGCGACGATTCCGGCACAGCTGGTCAGTGTGGTTAGTGCTCCGATCGCCAGCATGATGCTGCACAACATTCGGAGAGCCACGAGTTCAGCATAGGTCTCGGGCCGGACGTCACGGACGATCCCTCACCGCGACCGCTGGACCTCGATCACGACGGCGTCCGTCGCTTGAGGGCCGCCACACCGCTCGGACCCCCCGACCCGCGTCCATTCCAGGCGGGTGGCCTCGCGTTGGAGAGTGGTGCCGTCTGACGCGATGAGCTCGATCGTCACGTGCTTCGGCGCATCGAGATCCAGATCGACGCGCCACCGCCCGCTGCCGAGGTCGCGCGAGACGTACCACGGCCCCGTGGGTGGCGTGGTTTCGAGTTCCGTCTCTGTAACGGAGCACCCACGCTCAGAACACAGCACCACCCGCTCCACGTCGCCAACGTCGCGCCCTTCGAGCATGATGTCCAGGTGCTGCAGGTACCCGATCGTCGTGCAGGCAGGTGGCAGGACACCCGCACAGCCCACGATCCCGAAGAGGGTCGACACAGCCAACATGATCGGAAGGACCGTGCGCCGACGAACGACGGAACGCTGCATACCTCACATCCTCGCCTTATTGCGGGCCGACGGCCGAGGGAGATGAGCGAGTCGTTGCCGAATCGATCCCTCGCTGCGACTGTTGACACCGCTGTGACCCTCACGAAATGCTGACGCGATGAGCGCTCCCGAGACTGAGCAGAAGCACCCAGTAGCGACCGCCGCATTCTGGGGTGCCGTGACGGCCCTCACTCTCTTCGGGCTCTGGGCCGCTGTCCTCCTTCCGTTGATCTCAGTTCGGCCGGTGCTACTCCCCGCTGGCGCCATCGCCCTCATGGTCGCGACCGTGATGACCGTGGTCTACTCGCGCACCGCTCGCCGGTAAGTCGACGGCAGATATCAAGCAGATCCCTCCGCGAGACGGGTATCACCTTGATCGGGAGTGTCACAATTCGTGTGATGGTGGCCACGGATGGGGCATGAGGAACGAGACGTCGCTTGGCGGTGGTGACGCTGAGCCCGAGATGCGCCCGAAGCGTTACACCCCGGCGTTCGGCGGACATGTCATCAATGTGAGCCACTCCCAGGATCGTGAGGCCCAGTTTCGGGTCCTCTTCAACGCCGTGTATGCCGATGCAGTGCGGTTCGCGATGCGGCGGGCGGAGCCCTCAGAAGCCGACGAAGCGGTCGCCTCGGCGATGCTCATCGTGTGGCGGCGCTTCGACCGAGCACCGGCCTCGCTCGACGCTCGCCGAGCGTGGGTTTTCGGCATCGTCCGCAACACGATCTTGAATGCCAGGAGAAGTCAGGTCCGCCGGGCGGCACTCGCGATTCGTGTCGCCAACGAACGGCCGTCGCCCGGAGCGGACGACCTCGCCGGCGTCGAATTGCGCATGGATCTCGCCGCCGCCTGGCGCAAGCTCGCCCCGGCCCAGCAGGAAGTGCTCGCACTCTCGGTGTTCGAGCAACTCGACGCGACCAACGCCGCCCGAACGCTCGGAATTCTGCCCACCACCTACCGAATGCGACTCTCTCGCGCCCGCAGAGCACTCCGCGAGGCACTTCAACGCGACGACGCGCTCGAGCCCGGACCCACTGCACACCCGCACCCATTCGCACCTCAGGAGGCGTGATGAATCTCGACACTCAGCTCCGTTCGCTGGACGTCGCCGCAAGCCAGCCTGACGCCCACCGCCGCGCGCACGCCTCGACGTTGCTGGAGGATGTTGTCGGCCAACCGCCCACTATTCCGAAGGCTGGCCGGGCCGCGACGAACTGGCGTATGGCCGGCGCCATCGCAGCCGGAACGCTCATCGCGGCGACGGCCGTGATCGTGCCCGGCCTCACGCCGTCGCTTCCTGCCGTCGCATCCTGGGTACCCGAACCCGCGGCGGTGTCGACCAGCGATCTCGCGATCGCCGAGGACGCATGTCGGGGCGAGCTCGGGAAGTACGCGCGTCAGATCGACGGCGACACGCCCGTCGTGCTCGCCGAGCGGCGCGGTGACAACATCGGCCTCATCCTCTGGGAACCGAATCCAGAGGCTCAGGGCACATGCGTCGTTGAACTCGCCGAGGGCTCGACCTCGGTGGAGGGTATCGTCAGCGCGTTCGGCGGTAGCTCCGGCCCCGCCTTGAACGCGCCGGCCGGCGAGTTCATGGCAGGCGGCATCTCGCAGTTCCGCGCCGAGGACGGCACTATCTCCCTGACCTCCGGCTCGGTCGGAGAAGGTGTCGTCGCAATCCGACTTCACGCCGACGGAATCAGCACAGAGGCGACCATCGACGACGGACGGTTCGTCGCTTGGTGGCCGGGACGCGCCTTCGAGGACAGCCAGGAGCCCTCCGGACAAGGCGGACCGGCCAGCATCATCACCTACGACCTCACGCTCAACGACGGCACAACCATCACGAACGCGGACTCGTGGTTCCCCAGCAACTAAGGGAACGCGTCGCGCCGCCCGAGCACCGAGCCGCTGGCGGAACCGAAGTCGCCAGACCATGCCGCCCGACATCAGTCACCATGAGGAGCACCAAATGAACACCACCACCGACCCCGCAGCTATCGAGCTCGCTCTCACCGAGCCGATCGACATCACCGCGTACCTGCCCGACCCGGTGGACGAACCGTCCTGACCCGCCCGATGGCCGATGCACGGACGATCCCTTAGCGAGACGCCGGCTGTCCCCCGACTTGCTCGGTAACGAGAGAGCTGCGGCTCAGTGCGGTCCGAGTTGCACGCCCGCGGTGTGGGCCGCTGCGATGGCCTCACTGTGCGATCGCTCATTGGCGATCGAGTGGTCGGCGTCGCCGGGCTGTCGGCGAGTCTTCCGCTCTCGAAGGATGAGCACGACCGAGACGATCACCAGTACCGCACCGAATGCCGCCAGCCAGATCATCAGATCCATCGTCGGCTCCCTTCGCTTAGCCCGAACCTAATGGGCAGGCTGGACGAGAGGAAGGTAGGTCCTCCCAATCGCGGACCAAAGGCCCACTGCGGAGACGATCCCTCTTCGAACTGGACCAGCACGCCGAGCGAGCCCGTCACTAATGAACCCCGACAGCACCCTGAGTGCAGTGAGTCCTACGGACCCGGCCTGGCTCGAACAGGCAGCCACCCTCGCCATGCTCCGGGCAGAACGCACCCTTACCGGGTAGGTGCGCCTTGGGCGGGTTCGACCTCGACGCTAGCAAGTGCGGACGGAATGCTGCACATCGGACGAAGCGACTGCTCGCTACCGATCCCTGAGCGAGCCAGCGATCGGCGAGCGTCGTTTACGACGTTCCCCCACCG
>NZ_JBRBDK010000018.1:0-4954 GCF_052805135.1 Agromyces arachidis | reverse complement strand
GACGGCGGTCAGTCCCGTCCGGCCTGCTGCTGCAGGTGGTACCGCAGGCTGGACAGCTCCGCGCGGAGCGCGGCCGGAACCCGGTCGCCGAACTGCGCGAAGTACTCCTCGGTGAGGTCGCACTCGGCGAGCCACGTCGTCGGGTCGACCTCGAAGAGGTGGTCGACGGTGTCCTGCGAGAGCTCAAGCCCGTCCAGGTCGAGGGAACCCTCGGCCGGGAGGAGGCCGATCGGCGTCTCGGTGGCCTCGACGGTGCCCTCGACGCGGCCGACGATCCACTCGAGCACGCGCGAGTTCTCGCCGAAGCCCGGCCAGAGGAACTTCCCGTCGTGACCCTTGCGGAACCAGTTGACCTGGAAGATCTTCGGCGCGTTCACGTCGAGGATCCGGCCCATCTTGACCCAGTGGCCCCAGTAGTCGGCCATGTTGTAGCCGCAGAACGGGAGCATGGCGAAGGGGTCGCGGCGGAGTTCGCCGACCGTGCCCTCCGCGGCCGCGGTCTGCTCGGAGGAGATGGTCGCGCCCATGAACACGCCGTGCTTCCAGCTGCGGGCCTCGGCGACGAGCGGCACGTTGGTGGCGCGACGGCCGCCGAACAGGATCGCGTCGATGGGCACGCCGTCGTGGGCGTCCCAGTCGTCGGAGATCTGCGGGCACTGCGCCGCGGCCACGGTGAACCGCGAGTTCGGGTGCGCGGCCGGACGACCGGATCCGGGCGTCCACGGCTCGCCCTGCCAGTCGGTGAGCTCGGCGGGCGGCTCGTCCGTCAGGCCCTCCCACCAGACGTCGCCGTCGGGCCGCAGCGCGACGTTCGTGAAGATGGTGTTGCCCCACAGCGTCTGCACCGCGGTCGGGTTGGTCGACTCGCCGGTGCCCGGCGCGACGCCGAAGAACCCGGCCTCCGGGTTGATCGCGTAGAGGCGCCCGTCGTCGCCGGGACGCATCCAGGCGATGTCGTCGCCGATGGTCTCGACCTTCCAGCCGGGGATCGTCGGCTGCAGCATCGCGAGGTTGGTCTTGCCGCACGCCGACGGGAACGCGGCGGCGACGTGGTACGCCTTGCCCTCGGGCGAGGTGATCTTGATGAGCAGCATGTGCTCGGCGAGCCATCCCTCGTCGCGCGCCATGACCGAGGCGATGCGGAGCGCGAACGCCTTCTTCGCGAGCAGCGCGTTGCCGCCGTAGCCCGAGCCGTACGACCAGATCTCGCGGGAGTCGGGGAACTGCACGATGTACTTGGTGTCGTTGCACGGCCACTCGACGTCGTCGCGGCGGTGGCCCACCCCGTCGACGAGCGGGTACCCGAGCGAGTGGATGGTGCGCACCCACGGCTCGCCGGCCTCGATGAGGCGGTACACCTGCTCGCCCATGCGCGTCATGATCCCCATCGAGAGCACGACGTAGGGCGAGTCGGTGATCTCGACGCCGAGCTGGCTGATGTCGCCGCCGAGCGGACCCATCGAGAACGGGACGACGTACATCGTGCGCCCCTTCATGGAGCCGTCGAAGACCTCGGTGAGCTCCTCGCGCATCGCGTGCGGGTCGCGCCAGTTGTTGGTCGGGCCCGCGTCCTCCTCGTAGGTGGAGCAGATGAACGTCCGGTCCTCGACGCGCGCGACATCCGAGGGGTCGGTGCGCGCCAGGTAGCTGTTCGGGCGCCACTCGGGGTTCAGCTTGATGAGCTTGCCCTCGGCGACGAGCTGGCGAGTGAGTTCATCGGCCTCCCGCTTCGATCCATCGCACCAGACGATCTCGTCCGGCTTGGTCAGGGCGGCGATCTCGGCGACCCACGCCGTGAGCGCGGGATCGGTCGTGCCGCGCCGGTGCGCCTGGTCGCCGTCGGCGGCGGCGGAGCCGTTCACGGTGAAGTCGGAGATGGTCATCGTCGTCCCTTCGTGGAAGTACGGGAAGCACCGGGATCGGTGATGTGCTTCAAGTCTGCGTGCAGAAGCGGCATCCGTTCGGCCAGTTGGCGCGTTAAGAATCATCGATCTTTCGATATTCTGAAGCCATGAAGCTCGGCAGCCCGGATCTCGCGACGCTCGGCCACCGCATCCGCCACTATCGCGGCGAGCGCGGCCTCACCCTCGACCAGCTCGGCGCGGCGGTGGGGCTCGCCGGCAGCCAGTTGTCGCTCATCGAGAACGGCAAGCGCGAGCCCAAGCTCTCGACGCTCGACGCGCTCGCCACGACCCTGCAGGTCGACCTCGCCGACCTGCTCTCGCGCGAGGCCCCGAGCCGTCGGGCCGAGCTCGAGCTCGAGCTGGGGCGGGCCCAGGCCAGCCCGCTCTACGCGGCACTGGGACTTCCGCACGTGAAGCCCACCCGCGGCATGTCCGACGAGGCGCTCGAGGCGATCGTCGGACTGCACCACGAACTCGAGCGCCGTGCGACCGAGGCGATCGCCACTCCCGAGGAGGCGCGACGCGCCAACACCGACCTGCGCGAGCGCATGCGCGAGCGCGCCAACCACCTGCCGGACATCGAGCGGCTCGCCGAGGAGCGGGTGCACGCGTCGGGCCACCGCTCGGGCGCGCTCACGCACCGCGAGGTGAGCGTGATGGCCGAGCAGCTCGGATTCCAGCTCATCTACGTCGACGACCTCCCCGACTCGACCCGTTCGATCACCGACCTCGCGAACGGCCGCATCTACCTGCCGCCGGCATCGATCCCGGGCGGGCACGGCCTGCGTTCGATGGCGCTGCAGGCGATGGCGCATCGCCTGCTCGGGCACGAGCCGCCGGCGAGCTACGACGAGTTCCTCTGGCAGCGGCTCGAGATCAACTACTTCGCCGCGGCCTGCCTGATGCCGCAGGACGCTTCGGTCGCGTTCCTCCAGGAGGCCAAGAAGGAGAAGCGGCTGGCCATCGAGGACTTCCGCGATGCGTTCGGCGTGACCCACGAGGCAGCCGCACTGCGGTTCACGAACCTGGCCACCAGCCACCTCGACATGACGGTGCACTTCCTGCGGGTCGCCGGCGACGGCGCGCTGCTGAAGGGGTACGAGAACGACGGGCTCCCCCTGCCGAAGGACGTCACGGGCTCGATCGAGGGCCAGTGGGTCTGCAAGAAGTGGAGCGCGCGGACCGCGTTCGAGCACACGAACCGCACCACGGAGAACTACCAGTACACCGACACCCCGGCGGGCACGTTCTGGGACGCCACCCAGACCGGCCGGACGGATGCCGCGGCGTTCTCGATCTCCGTCGGCGTCCCGTTCAACCAGGCGAAGTGGTTCCGCGGGCGCGAGACCACGGTGCGCGCGACCTCGACCTGCCCCGACGAGTCCTGCTGCCGTCGGGCGCCGGACGGACTGGCCGAGCGCTGGTCCGGGCAGGCGTGGCCGAGCGCGCGGTTGCACGCGCACGTGCTCTCGCCCCTGCCGTCGGGCACCTTCCCGGGCGTCGACGACGCCGAGGTCTACGCCTTCCTCGAGTCCCACGCCAACGAGTAGCCCCGACCGTTCTCAGGCGTTATCCGGCGGGTCGCGCTCCAGCGCGGCGTGTCGTCCTGAGAAGCGCATGGAATCGCGCGCGCGTTCCTGAGAAGGGCAAGGGGGTGCCATCCGTCGTCGTGGGTCTTGCATTACCGTGCGACGCACAGTACAGTGCGAGGCATGAGCACGGATGACACGACCGCCGGCCACCTGCAGGAACTGCGGCGCGGCACGGTCGTGCTCGGCTGCCTGGTGCGGCTGCGCGAGCCCGACTACGGGTACGCCCTGCTCGAGTCGCTGAACGGGCTGGGCATCACCGTCGACGCGAACACCCTGTACCCGCTGCTGCGACGGCTCGAGAAGCAGGGCCTCCTCACGAGCGAGTGGAACACCGACGAGGCGCGCCCCCGCAAGTTCTACCGCACGAGTCCCGCCGGCGACGAGCTCGCGGGCACCCTCGCCGCCGACTGGCGGAACATCGATCGAGCCCTCACCCGGCTCACCTCGGGAGACGAATCATGAGCACCCCGACCGCCACCCTGACCGACCGCTACGTGCACGCGGCCGTGCGCACGGTGCCCGAGCGGCAGCGCGCCGACCTCGACCGGGAGCTGCGCGAGCGCATCGGCGACGAGGTCGACGCGCGCGTCGCCTCCGGCACCGCGAGGGATCGCGCCGACGCCGAGGTGGGCGCGCTCACCGCGCTCGGCGATCCCGAGCGGCTCGCCGCCGGGTACCTCGACCGGCCGCTCCAGCTGATCGGCCCGCGGTACTACCTCGACTGGCTGCGCCTGCTGAAGCTGCTCGTCGCGATCATCGTGCCGATCGCGATGGGCGCGCTGCTGTTCGCGCGACTCATCGGCGGGGCCTCCGTCGGCGAGGCCGTGACCGACGCCCTCGCCACCGGCGTCTCGATCGTCGTGAACCTCGCCTTCTGGGTAACGCTCGTCTTCGCGATCATCGAGCGTGCGCCGTCGCGCGGCCCGAAGGCCGACACCTGGTCTCCGGCGCAGCTGCCCGACCTGCCGCGAGCGCGCCAGGTGTCCCGTGCCGACCTGATCGCCTCGGTCGTCTTCCTCGTGCTCGCGATGGTGCTGCTCGTGTGGCAGCAGTTCAGCGTCCCGTTCCCGGGCGGCCAGGCCACGCCGGTCCTGAACCCCGACCTCTGGTCGTTCTGGCTGCCGTACCTCATCGCGATCCTCGCGCTCGAGGTGGGGTTCTGGATCCTGCTGTACCGGAACGGG
The DNA here is from genome assembly GCF_052805135.1 of Agromyces arachidis. Classification (NCBI taxonomy): domain Bacteria; kingdom Bacillati; phylum Actinomycetota; class Actinomycetes; order Micrococcales; family Microbacteriaceae; genus Agromyces; species Agromyces arachidis. The sequence continues at coordinate 274 of NZ_JBRBDK010000018.1, read as the reverse complement.
CACTGGAACGCCGGGTTCGCCGCGATCAACGTCGCGCTGAACGCCGCGTTCGCGATCCCGGTCGTCTGGCTCGCCTCGACGGGCCGGCTGTTCGACCCGGCGCTCTTCGACGAGCTCGGCTGGCCCGAAGGCATCCTCCCCGGCGGGGTGCTCACCACCATCGTGGTGTCGGCGACGGTCGTCATCGCCGTGTGGGACTCCATCGACGGCGGGATCAAGGCCTGGCGGGCCCGGCACGACGGGCTGGTCGCGGCGGGCTGAGCCGGTCGACCCG
>NZ_JBRBDK010000017.1:0-5570 GCF_052805135.1 Agromyces arachidis | reverse complement strand
CAATGTATGTCCGGCGGTGTCCTACTCTCCCACAGGGTCGCCCCTGCAGTACCATCGGCGCTGCGAGTCTTAGCTTCCGGGTTCGGAATGTGTCCGGGCGTTTCCCTCGCGCTATGGCCGCCGAAACTCTAGAACCATCCGCACCCGTGGGGTGTGGTGGTGGTCTCGGTGCACCCGTTCCCGGGTCCGCGTGGTCGCGGTCGGGGCGGGTGGTTGTATCACTGTGTGATTGTGTGTGTTTTCCCGTCTGCTGGGAACCACAGAGTGGACGCGAGTCACCTTGGCTCCACACCACTGCCTTACAACGTTGGTGTGAATGGTGATTATCAAGTTGTCGGCGTATTAGTACCAGTCAGCTGCACACCTTGCGGTGCTTCCACATCTGGCCTATCAACCCAGTCGTCTGGCTGGGAGCCTCTCCCCCCGAAGGGGATGGAAATCTCATCTTGAGGCCGGCTTCCCGCTTAGATGCTTTCAGCGGTTATCCATCCCGAACGTAGCTAACCAGCGGTGCTCCTGGCGGAACAACTGGCACACCAGAGGTTCGTCCAACCCGGTCCTCTCGTACTAGGGTCAGATCCTCTCAAATTTCCTGCGCGCGCAGAGGATAGGGACCGAACTGTCTCACGACGTTCTAAACCCAGCTCGCGTACCGCTTTAATGGGCGAACAGCCCAACCCTTGGGACCTACTCCAGCCCCAGGATGCGACGAGCCGACATCGAGGTGCCAAACCATGCCGTCGATATGGACTCTTGGGCAAGATCAGCCTGTTATCCCCGAGGTACCTTTTATCCGTTGAGCGACAGCGCTTCCACAAGCCACTGCCGGATCACTAGTCCCGACTTTCGTCCCTGCTCGACCTGTCAGTCTCGCAGTCAAGCTCCCTTGTGCACTTACACTCGCCACCTGATTGCCAACCAGGTTGAGGGAACCTTTGGGCGCCTCCGTTACTCTTTGGGAGGCAACCGCCCCAGTTAAACTACCCACCAGGCACTGTCCCTGAACCGGATCACGGTTCGAAGTTAGATATCCAGAGTGACCAGAGTGGTATTTCAACAATGACTCCACGAACACTGGCGTGCCCGCTTCACAGTCTCCCACCTATCCTACACAAGCCACACCGAACACCAATACCAAGCTGTAGTAAAGGTCACGGGGTCTTTCCGTCCTTCTGCGCGTAACGAGCATCTTTACTCGTAATGCAATTTCGCCGAGTTCGCGGTTGAGACAGCTGGGAAGTCGTTACGCCATTCGTGCAGGTCGGAACTTACCCGACAAGGAATTTCGCTACCTTAGGATGGTTATAGTTACCACCGCCGTTTACTGGGGCTTAAATTCTCAGCTTCGCTCCGAAGAGCTAACCGGTCCTCTTAACCTTCCAGCACCGGGCAGGCGTCAGTCCGTATACATCGTCTTGCGACTTGGCACGGACCTGTGTTTTTAGTAAACAGTCGCTTCCCACTGGTCTCTGCGGCCTTCAACGCTCCAGGAGCAAGTCCCTTCACGAATCCGGCCCCCCTTCTCCCGAAGTTACGGGGGCATTTTGCCGAGTTCCTTAACCACGATTCTCTCGATCTCCTCGGTATTCTCTACCTGACCACCTGAGTCGGTTTGGGGTACGGGCGGCTGGAACCTCGCGTCGATGCTTTTCTCGGCAGCATAGGATCACCCACTTTTCATCCGCATCGCGTCTCAGCCTGCATGAGCGACGGATTTGCCTATCGCTCGGCCTACACGCTTGCCCCGGGACAACCATCGCCCGGGCTGGGCTACCTTCCTGCGTCACACCTGTTATCACGCTCACTCCACCAGATGGGGTCGCATGCCGCCCCGCACGTCACCCCGAAGGGATCGGCACGGCTTGGGATGCTTAGCACTCCTGGCTTCGTGTGGGCGGTTCTTCGCCGGTACGGGAATATCAACCCGTTGTCCATCGACTACGCCTGTCGGCCTCGCCTTAGGTCCCGACTTACCCAGGGCAGATTAGCTTGACCCTGGAACCCTTGGTCTTCCGGAGGACGGGTTTCTCACCCGTCTTTCGCTACTCATGCCTGCATTCTCACTCGTGTGCCGTCCACGGCTGGTTTCCACCGCCGCTTCACCCAGCACACGACGCTCTCCTACCCATCAACACGGCTGGACCACGAAGGCCTACCACATATGTCAATGCCACAACTTCGGTGGCGTGCTTGAGCCCCGTTACATTGTCGGCGCGGAATCACTTGACCAGTGAGCTATTACGCACTCTTTCAAGGGTGGCTGCTTCTAAGCCAACCTCCTGGTTGTCTGTGCAACTCCACATCCTTTCCCACTTAGCACGCGCTTAGGGACCTTAGTTGGTGGTCTGGGTTGTTTCCCTCTCGACGATGAAGCTTATCCCCCACCGTCTCACTGCTGCGCTCTCACTTACCGGCATTCGGAGTTTGGCTGACGTCAGTAACCTGTTGGGGCCCATCGGCCATCCAGTAGCTCTACCTCCGGCAAGAAACACGCAACGCTGCACCTAAATGCATTTCGGAGAGAACCAGCTATCACGAAGTTTGATTGGCCTTTCACCCCTATCCACAGCTCATCCCCTCAGTTTTCAACCTAAGTGGGTTCGGTCCTCCACGACGTCTTACCGTCGCTTCAACCTGGCCATGGATAGATCACTTCGCTTCGGGTCTAGGACCTGCGACTGAATCGCCCTATTCAGACTCGCTTTCGCTACGGCTGCCCCACACGGGTTAACCTCGCCACAGATCACTAACTCGCAGGCTCATTCTTCAAAAGGCACGCTGTCACCCCTACAAGGAGGCTCCAACGGTTTGTAAGCAAACGGTTTCAGGTACTATTTCACTCCCCTCCCGGGGTACTTTTCACCTTTCCCTCACGGTACTTGTCCGCTATCGGTCATCTGGGAGTATTTAGGCTTATCAGGTGGTCCTGACAGATTCACACGGGATTTCTCGGGCCCCGTGCTACTTGGGATCCCCCTCCGGCCGGCCAGGCATTTCGACTACGGGACTCACACCCACTCCGGTCCGGCTTTCAATCCGGTTCGTCTATACCTGACGCGTCACCGCGGCTGTCCGGCAGAACAGCCCGAGAGGTCCCACAACCCCGACCATGCAACCCCTGCCGGGTATCACACATGATCGGTTTAGCCTCATCCGCTTTCGCTCGCCACTACTCACGGAATCACGGTTGTTTTCTCTTCCTGTGGGTACTGAGATGTTTCACTTCCCCACGTTCCCTCTACCCGCCCTATATATTCAGGCGGGAGTCACCAGGTCACCCTGAGGGCCTGGCGGGGTTTCCCCATTCGGAAATCCTCGGATCACAGCTCGTTTATCAGCTCCCCGAGGCTTATCGCAGATTACGACGTCCTTCTTCGGCTCCAGATGCCAAGGCATCCACCGTTTGCTCTTAGAAACTTGAAATCACATGAGTTCAGAAACCACCACCCCGAAGGATGATGGTGACCAATGATTAGTCGAACGCACCCCGAAGGGCACGTCCTACGAATCTTTGTGACCCAACGTCGAAACGACGCTGAATCTAAGATGCTCGCGTCCACTATGTAGTTCTCAACAGACGGTCAGAACCCCCACCCCCACCAGCGAAGCCGGCTTCGGCGAAGGCCTGAAGAAACCATCCCCCGCACCCCGAAAGGCACAGGACGTCCGGTCCCTCAGGACCCAACAGCGTGCACGTGCCCACCCGGCCGGCCCCCACCGTTCCAACCCACCGAAGCAGGCGTACTAGGTCTGAACCATTCAGACGAGCACCTATGTCAATGTTCCACCCATGAGCTGCCGACCAAGGACGTTCGCCTTGATGCCGGCTGCCTGGAAGGCCGAAGCCTCCAGATGCTCCTTAGAAAGGAGGTGATCCAGCCGCACCTTCCGGTACGGCTACCTTGTTACGACTTAGTCCTAATCACCGATCCCACCTTCGACGGCTCCCTCCACAAGGGTTAGGCCACCGGCTTCGGGTGTTACCGACTTTCATGACTTGACGGGCGGTGTGTACAAGGCCCGGGAACGTATTCACCGCAGCGTTGCTGATCTGCGATTACTAGCGACTCCGACTTCATGAGGTCGAGTTGCAGACCTCAATCCGAACTGAGACCGGCTTTTTGGGATTCGCTCCGCCTTACGACATCGCAGCCCTTTGTACCGGCCATTGTAGCATGCGTGAAGCCCAAGACATAAGGGGCATGATGATTTGACGTCATCCCCACCTTCCTCCGAGTTGACCCCGGCAGTCTCACATGAGTCCCCACCATAACGTGCTGGCAACATGCGACGAGGGTTGCGCTCGTTGCGGGACTTAACCCAACATCTCACGACACGAGCTGACGACAACCATGCACCACCTGTATACGAGTGTCCAAAGAGTTGACCATTTCTGGCCCGTTCTCGTACATGTCAAGCCTTGGTAAGGTTCTTCGCGTTGCATCGAATTAATCCGCATGCTCCGCCGCTTGTGCGGGCCCCCGTCAATTCCTTTGAGTTTTAGCCTTGCGGCCGTACTCCCCAGGCGGGGCGCTTAATGCGTTAGCTACGACACGGAAACCGTGGAAAGGTCCCCACATCTAGCGCCCAACGTTTACGGCGTGGACTACCAGGGTATCTAATCCTGTTCGCTCCCCACGCTTTCGCTCCTCAGCGTCAGTAAGTGCCCAGAGACCTGCCTTCGCCATCGGTGTTCCTCCTGATATCTGCGCATTCCACCGCTACACCAGGAATTCCAGTCTCCCCTACACCACTCAAGTCTGCCCGTACCCACTGCAGGCTAGAGGTTGAGCCTCTAGTTTTCACAGCAGACGCGACAAACCGCCTACGAGCTCTTTACGCCCAATAATTCCGGACAACGCTCGGACCCTACGTATTACCGCGGCTGCTGGCACGTAGTTAGCCGGTCCTTTTTCTGCAGGTACCGTCAAGCCGAAGCCCTTCTTCCCTACTAAAAGCGGTTTACAACCCGAAGGCCGTCATCCCGCACGCGGCGTTGCTGCATCAGGCTTGCGCCCATTGTGCAATATTCCCCACTGCTGCCTCCCGTAGGAGTCTGGGCCGTGTCTCAGTCCCAGTGTGGCCGGTCACCCTCTCAGGCCGGCTACCCGTCGACGCCTTGGTGAGCCATTACCTCACCAACAAGCTGATAGGCCGCGAGTCCATCCCAGACCGAAAAACTTTCCACCAAACCTCATGCGAGGAAAGGTCCTATCCGGTATTAGCTCCGATTTCTCGGGGTTATCCCAGAGTCCAGGGCAGGTTACTCACGTGTTACTCACCCGTTCGCCACTAATCCACCCAGCAAGCTGGGCTTCATCGTTCGACTTGCATGTGTTAAGCACGCCGCCAGCGTTCGTCCTGAGCCAGGATCAAACTCTCCAAAAAAAATGGTTCCCGACACCCGAAGGCATCAGGGAGTTCAAATCACTGACAGAGAAACAATCAATACTGACTGTCCATCAATCAAAGGAATCCATCCCGAACCAAAAGGCCCGGTCAGGGTTCAAAAAATTGGCATTGAACATAGTGCACGCTGTTGAGTTCTCAAGGAACGGACGCACCCGGGT
>NZ_JBRBDK010000016.1:0-18124 GCF_052805135.1 Agromyces arachidis | reverse complement strand
TGGCATTGAACATAGTGCACGCTGTTGAGTTCTCAAGGAACGGACGCACCCGGGTCACGCCGCATGAATGCGGACGATCTACCGGAGCTGTTTCGTTCTTCATCCGGTGATCCTCATGGGACCGATCCGGACGCTTCGAACCGCGACGATCGAGTCGTCATCAGGTTCGGGATCTTCGTGCCGCTTGAGGAGGAGAAGCTCTTTCGCTTCTCTCGCTCCTGTGGGGCAACGAATGAATACTTTACGGAGATGCGGGGGGTCCCGCAACTCGGCCCTGCATCCCGGGCGTGTCGCCCGTCATTCCGCCCATCGGGGCGCATCGGAACCCCACCGGTGCGGGGCGGCCGACCAGGTCATCGAGCCCTCCGGAGCGGCCATCGCCGGCAGCGCGATCGCCTGTCGTCCGGCCGGCCCGACGAGCGACCCCGTATGCCGCGCGCGCGTGGACTCGTCCAGTGCGTCGCCGCCTCCCCGGGATCTCGGCATCGCGAGCAGTTCCGCCGCCGTCCGGCGGAGCGACATGCGCGCGAGCCACGACCCGCCCTCGGTGTCGCGACGCGCGAGCATCGTCGCGACGGCCGCCGCGAGCAGGTATCCGGTCGCATGGTCGAGCGCCTGCGCCGGCAGCGCGCCGGGTGCTCCCCCATCGGCCTCGATGGATGCGATCCCGCTCGCCGCCTGGACGAGGCTGTCGAAGCCGCCACGATCCGCGACGTCTCGCTCGAACCCCCATGCCGAGAGCTGGGCGACGACGAGGCCCGGGTGACGGCGCACCAGGGCGGCCGGGTCGATCCCGAGGCGCTCGAGCGCTGCGGGACGGTATCCGACGACCACCGCGTCGGCCGACGCGAGCAGCGCGTCGAACAGCGTGGCATCCTCGGCCGATCGCAGGTCGAGCAGCGCGGAGCGCTTGCCCGGTCCGGCCTCCAGGTGCTGCCAGCCGATCTCGGCCGGCGACGGAGGATCGACGCGCAGCACATCCGCGCCGAGCAGCGCCAGCGTCCGCGTGGCGACCGGGCCCGCGATCACGCGGGTGAGGTCGAGCACGCGCACGCCGGCGAGCGGGAGTCCGGACCTGCGTCCGGGTCCGGGCCGCTTCACCGGCGCCTCCGTCCATCGGACGAGCTCGATGAGCGGAGTCCCGCCGAGGCGGGCGACGGTTTCGGGATCCTCCGGGGCGACGGCGACGCACATGCCGCCGGCCGCGGAGACGGCCTCGGCCAGCGGTCCGGCGTCCCAGCGCGCGACGGCCCGGCCGACGGCGGCAGGCGCCTCGGCATCCGCCGGCGTCAGCCCGAGCACGCGCCGGAGCGCGGCGGCGTGGTGCGGGTAGTTGCCGTGCGTGCGCACCCACCCGTCGCCCGCGCGGTGGAAGCCGGAGAGCGCGGACCACACCTGCGGCGACCTCCCGTCGAAGCGGGCGACGCGCTCGCTCTGGAACGCGTTCGCGATGCGGTCGCCGTCGAGGCGGATGGCACCGGGGCCGGCCGATGCGGCCCATCCGGCGAGGCTGGCGGCGGCGACGGATGCCACGGCGAGCGACGACACGTCGAGCCTCGAGGGCAGCGGCGCGGCCGGGAGCGGCCCGAGTCCGTCGAGCTCGACCGGGTCGCGCCCGAGCTCGGACCAGACGCGTGCGAGGAGGCGGTCGGCGGCTCCTCGCATCGTCGTCGGCCTATCGGACGAACACGCCGGCCAGGGTCTTCTTGCCGCGGCGGAGGACCGCCATGCCGCCGGCAGGCACCCGATCGGAGATCGTCGCCGTCTCGTCGTCGACGCGCACGTTGTCGAGCGAGACACCGCCCTGGGCGATGGCCCGGCGTCCCTCGCTGAGGCTCGAGACCAGCCCGGTGTCCACGAGCACCTGGACGACCGGTGCGCCCGGGTCCGCCTCGACGTGCGGGAGCTCCCGCAGGGCCGCCTCGAGCGTGGCGCGATCGAGCGATGCGACATCGCCCTGCCCGAAGAGCGCCTGCGATGCGGCCACCACGGCGGCCGTGGCATCCGCCCCGTGGACCATGGTGGTCACCTCGTGGGCCAGGACCTTCTGCGCCTCGCGGCGGAAGGGCTCGTCGGCGACCTTCCGGGCGAGCTCCTCGATGCGCTCGCGCGTGAGGAACGTGAAGACCTTCAGGCGCGAGACGACATCGGAGTCGTCGGTGTTGAGCCAGAACTGGTAGAAGCGGTACGGGCTGCACATCTCGGCGTCGAGCCAGATCGCGTTGCCCTCGCTCTTGCCGAACTTGGTGCCGTCGGAGTTGGTGATGAGCGGCGTGCCGATCGCGTGCACATGCCGCCCCTCGACCCGGTGGATGAGGTCGGTGCCGCTCGTCAGGTTTCCCCACTGGTCGCTGCCGCCGGTCTGCAGCACGCAGCCGTACTGACGGTAGAGCTCGAGGAAGTCGAATCCCTGCAGGATCTGGTAGCTGAACTCGGTGTAGCTGATCCCGGCCTCGGAGTTCAGGCGGGACGCGACGGCGTCCTTCTTGAGCATCGTGCCGACGCGGTAGTGCTTGCCGATGTCGCGCAGGAAGTCGATCGCCGAGAGTCCCGCGGTCCAGTCGAGGTTGTTGACCATCCGCACGGCATTGTCGCCCTCGGCGGAGAGGAACCGGCTCACCTGGCCGCGCAGTCGCTCGACCCACTCGGCCACGGTGTCCTTGGTGTTGAGCGTGCGCTCCGCGGTGGGGCGGGGGTCGCCGATCAGGCCCGTCGATCCGCCGACGAGGCCGAGGGGCCGGTGGCCGGCGAGCTGGATCCGCCGCATGGTCAGGATCTGGACCAGGTTGCCCAGGTGCAGGCTCGGCGCGGTCGGATCGAACCCGCAGTAGAACGTGGCGGGCTCCCCGGAGAGCAGCTGCTTCAGCGCCGCTTCGTCGGTCGAGACGTGCACGAGTCCTCGCCAGCGCAGTTCCTCCCAGACATCCTCGAACGTCGGGTCGTTCTGCTGGGTGGCGAGGATGGCGGGGTCGGACACGTCAGCAAGGGTAGCAGCGCGAGTTCGGTCGGCGATGAAGCCCTGGAGCTTCATCGCCGTCGTTGAAGTTTGAATACTTGAATTCAAGAGATGAAGTCTGCTAGCTTTATAGTTCGGGAGGCCTGCACATGTACGTCATCACCGCCGACCAAATCGGCAGCCGGGTCGACATCGATCGATCCGAGGCGATGCAGCGCGAGCTGCAGGAGCTCTTCGGCGATCGCCTCGCCCTGCCCGTCGACCAGACGGCCGGCGACGAGGTGCAGGCCATCACGACCGACCCCGCCACCGCGCTCGACCTGGTGCTCGCCCTGCACCGTGCGGAGCGCTGGAGCATCGGCCTCGGCGTCGGCGACGTGCGGGAACCGCTTCCGGACGCGGTGCGGAAGGCGGCCGGCCCGGCCTTCATCGCCGCCCGCGAGGCCGTCGACGCCGCCAAGCGCGGCGATGCGCGATTCGCGCTGCGTGCGGCGGACCGACGCGGCAACGTCCTGGACGCGGCGTCCGTCGAGGCGCTCGTGCGACTGCTCCTGCTCCTCCGCGACCGCCGGACGCCCCAGGGCTGGGAGGCCGTCGACCTCGTGCGGGACGGCCGCACCCAGAAGGATGCCGCCCGCCTGCTCGGGATCTCGGACGCCGCCGTCAGCCAGCGACTCCGCGCCGCCCAGTGGAACGCCGACGGCGACGCCGCCCCCGCCCTCGTCCGGCTGCTGGCCGATCTCGACGCGACGCCCGAGCAGAACGACGCAGGCGCCGACGACGACGCGCAGCACGACGGACGTCGCAGCGACGGCGCCGCTCGCTAGGCTCGTGGCGCGGTGCCGAACCGCGCGACCCGAACCCGCAGAAGGAGCACCCGTGAACTTCGTCGAGACCCTGTCGGCGGTGGCCTGGGCCGTGATCATCGCATCGCTCGCCGCCGCCGCCGTCCTCTCCGTGCTCGCGTTCCTGCGACCCCGCCCGATCCACCTCTGGCCGGCCGCCGGTGCCGTGGTCGTGGCGATCGTCGCGGCGTCGACCGCCGGCTCCCCCGTTCCGGCGGTCGCGGCGCCGCTGGTCGCACTGCTCGGCACGGTGGTCGCCGTCTTCGGCGGGAGTCCCGCCGCCGCGACCGCGCTGCAGCTCGCAATGGGCACCAGCGCGCCGCCCGGAGCCCACGGCGGCATCCTCGTCGCCGTCCGCCCCGACGAGCCCGGCGCGGCCGGGGTGTCGGCACCGCGGCGCGAGGTCCTCCGCGGCGGCCTGACCATCGGCGTGCTCGAGCGGCTCGGTGCCGCCGGATCGATCATCGCCGCCTTCCCCGAGGGCCTGGCCATCGTGGTCGCCGTGAAAGGCGTCGGCCGCTTCACCGAGCTCGAGGCGCCCGAGGCGCGCGAGCGGTTCATCATCGGGACGTTCGCGAGCCTCATCTGGGCGTGCGCGGCCGCGTTCGCGGTGCACCTCGCGGTCCGATGATCCGGCGGCGCCGTCGGCGCGGCGACCCGGGCGGCAGGCCCGCGCCCCTCAGTCCGATCGCGGATGTCGCCGATAGGCGGACACCCCCGGATCCCCGGGCAGCCAGAACCGCCAGGGATAGGCCGCCGCTCCCCCCGGGCCGCTGATCCCGGTGCGAGGGCCGGTCTCGTGCGCCGGCGGTTCGCGCGGCACGCGCAGCTCGAACGGCGGCGCGAGCAGGTCTGCGCCGTTGCGCTCGAGCGGCACGCCGAGCGCCTGCGCGAGGCGTGCGGGTCCCCGAGCGAGGTCCCGCTCGGACGACCGAGGGCGACGCGACCGGGCGAGGTCGTGGCCGTCCACCACCACGCCGCCCCTGAGCAGGATGCCGGCGGAGCGGCCCGCCCGATCCGCGACGACGTTGATGCACACGTGCATGCCGTAGGTGAAGTAGGCGTAGAGGTGCCCGCCCTCGCCGAACATCACCGCGTTGCGCGGCGTCCGGCCCCGGAAGCCGTGCGAACCCGGATCCTCGCCGACCCCGCGGTAGGCCTCCACCTCGGAGAGCCTCACGGCCACGCGACCCTCCGCGGTCTCGTGGGCCAGGACGCCGCCGAGCAGCAGGGGTGCCAACTCGACGGCGTCGCGTTCGAACCAGGCCCGGTCCGGTCGCACGAGCCCGTCGCCGCGGGGCCCCTGCGCCATCCGCTCCGACTCGCCCGTCGGTCCGGCCGGCACGTTCAGTCGCCGCCTCCGGGCAACGACGTGACGAGGTGCCGGACGCGGTCGGCCAGGGCCGCGAACTGGCCGTCGACCCTCGACGGGGCGGTGCCCCCGATGCCGTCGCGGCTCGCGACGGACCCCTCGATCGTGAGCACCTCGCGCACCTCGGGCGTGAGGTGCGGCGAGATCGCGGCGAGCGCCGCGTCGTCGACCTCGTGCAGGTCGAGCGCGTGCTCCTCCGCGTAGCGCACCAGCGACCCGGTGATCTCGTGCGCGTCGCGGAACGGCACCCGCCGCCGCACCAGCCACTCCGCGACATCCGTCGCCAGCGAGAACCCGGCGGGCGCGAGCTCGGCCATGCGCTCGGTGTGGAACGTCAGGGTCTGGACCATCCCGGTGAACGCCGGGAGCAGCACCTCGAGCGTCTCGACCGAGTCGAAGACGGGCTCCTTGTCCTCCTGCAGGTCGCGGTTGTACGCCAGGGGCAGCGCCTTCAGCGTCGCGAGGAGTCCCGTGAGGTTGCCGATCAGGCGGCCCGACTTGCCGCGCGCGAGCTCCGCGATGTCGGGGTTCTTCTTCTGCGGCATGATCGAGGAGCCCGTCGAGTAGGCGTCGTCCAGCGTGACGAAGCCGAATTCGCGGGTGTTCCAGAGGATGACCTCCTCGCTGATGCGCGAGAGGTCGATGCCGATCATCGCCGCGATGAACGCGAACTCGGCGACCACGTCGCGGCTCGCGGTGGCGTCGATCGAGTTCTCGGCCGGATGCGCGAGGCCGAGGTCGCGAGCGACGGATGCCGCGTCGAGCCCGAGCGTCGACCCGGCGAGGGCGCCGCCGCCGTACGGCGAGACGTCGGCGCGCCGGAGCCAGTCGACCAGTCGCTCGAGGTCGCGCGACAACGCCCAGCCGTGCGCGAGGAGGTGGTGCGCGAGCAGCACGGGCTGCGCGTGCTGGAGGTGGGTGCGACCCGGCATGATCGCGGTGCGATGCGCGTCCGCCTGCGCGGCCAGCGCGTCGATGAGGTGCACCAGCTGCCGCCCGAGGGTGGCGGCGTGGTCCTTCAGGTACAGCCGCACGAGCGTGGCGATCTGGTCGTTGCGGCTGCGTCCGGCCCGCAGCTTGCCGCCGAGCTCGGCGCCCACCTCGGCGATGAGGGCCGATTCGAGCGCGCCGTGCACGTCCTCGTCGGATTCGGCGGCGACGAGTTCGCCCGAGCGGACGCGCGCCTCCAGCGCGTCCAGCCCGGCGAGCATGCGGTCGAGTTCGTCGGGCTCGAGGTAGCCCGCTGCGGCGAGCGCCCGGGCGTGCGCTCGCGACCCGGCGAGGTCGTACGGCGCGAGCTGCCAGTCGAAGTGCGTCGACTTCGACAGGCGCTGCAGCTCGGGCGAGGGGCCGCCGGCGAACCGGGCCCCCCAGAGCGCGCCCTCGTTGGTGCCCTGCTGGTCCGCCATGCTCACGCGTCCTTCCGTGCCAGGAGCCAGACGAGCAGCGCCTTCTGCGCATGCAGTCGGTTCTCCGCCTCGTCCCAGATGATCGACTGCGGCCCGTCGATGACGTCGGCCGCCACCTCGTAGCCGCGGTCGGCCGGCAGGCAGTGGAGGAAGACGGCGTCGGGCTCGGCGAGCGACATCAGCTCGGCGTCGACCTTGTAGGAGCCGAAGGTGGCGACGCGGTGCGCCTTCTCGTCCTCCTTGCCCATCGAGACCCACGTGTCGGTCACGATGACGTCGGCGCCCGCGGCCGCCTCGGCCGGATCGGTGTACAGCGTCACGGAGCCGCCCGTTCCGGCTGCGATGCGGTCCGCGTCCGCGACGACGGTCGCCGCCGGAGCGAACTCCTCCGGCGACGCGACCCGCACGTGCATGCCGGCGGTCGCACCGGCGAGCACGTACGACTGCGCCATGTTCGACGCTCCATCGCCGAGGAAGGCGACGGTGAGGCCGGCGAGCGCGCCCTTGTGCTCGCGGATGGTGAGCAGGTCGGCGAGCAGCTGGCACGGGTGGAAGTCATCCGAGAGCGCGTTGACGACCGGGACGGTGGTGCCCGCGGCCATCTCGTCCAGGCCGGACTGGGCGTAGGTGCGCCACACGATCGCCGAGACCATGCGCTCCAGCACTCGGGCGGTGTCGGACGGCGTCTCCTTGCCGCCGAGCTGACTCGATGCGGTAGAGATGATGAGCGGCGACCCGCCGAGGTCGGCGATGCCGACCGCGAACGACACCCTGGTCCTGGTCGAGGACTTGTCGAAGATCACCGCCACGGTCTGCGGGCCCGCCAACGGCGTCTCGGCCCAGCGGTCGGCCTTGAGCCGCTGGGCGAGGTCGAGGATCTCGGCCTGCTCGGCGGGCGTGATGTCGTCGTCGCGGAGGAAATGTCGCGTCATGGGTCTTCCGTTCGTGGGCGCGGGTCGGTCAGCGATGCGGGGCGGCCACCGCGGCGAGCGCGCGGGCGAACCTGACCTCGAACTCGTCGAGTTCGCGGTCGCCGATGATCAACGGCGGGGCGAGCCGGATCGTGGAGTCGTTGGCGGCGTTCACGATGAGCCCGGCCTGGAGGGCGGCGGCCGACAGCGCGGGCGCGACCGGCTCGGAGAGGGCGACGCCGACGAGCAGGCCGCGGCCGCGCACCCCCGCGACGAGCGGGGAGTCCATCGCGAGGAGCCGCCGCCGAAGCTCGGCACCGCGACGTGCGGCGTTCTCGACGAGACCGGCGCGTTCGATCTCGGCCAGCACCGCGCCGGCCACCGCGGTCGCCAGCGGATTGCCGCCGAAGGTCGAGCCGTGCTGGCCCTTCGAGAACAGGTCGGAGGCGTGGCCGAACGTGACGAGCGCACCGATCGGGATGCCGCCGCCGATGCCCTTGGCGACGGTGATCGCGTCCGGGACGATGCCGGCGTGCTGGAACCCGAACCATGCGCCGGTGCGGCCCGCACCGGTCTGGATCTCATCCACGATGAGGAGCGCTCCGTGCCGGCGGGTGAGGTCGCGCGCCGACTCGAGGTAGCCGTCGGGCAGGTCGAGCACGCCGGCTTCGCCCTTGATCGGTTCCACGATGAGTGCGGCGACGGAGTCGTCCATCGCCGCCTCGAGGCTTTCGATGGTCGACGGGATGTGCTCGACGCCGCCGGGGAGCGGCTCGAACGCATCCCGCATCGCGGGTTTCCCGGTGAGCGCCAACGACCCCATCGTGCGGCCGTGGAACGCGTCGACGAGCGCGAGCACGCGAGCCCGCGCGCCGCCCGAGTTGTTGAGGCGCGCGAGCTTGAACGCGGCCTCGTTCGCTTCGGCGCCCGAGTTGCCGAACCACACCCGGCCGGACTCCCCCGCGCCCGCGAGGCGCAGGAGCCGGTCGGCGAGATCGAGCGTCGGCGAGGTGGCGAAGTAGTTCGACACGTGGGCGAGGGTCGCCGCCTGGCGGGAGACCGCCTCGACGAAGACCGGGTGGGCGTGGCCGAGGGAGTTCACGGCGATGCCGGCGAGGAAGTCGAGGTAGGTCGTGCCCCCGTCGTCCTGCACCCAGCAGCCCTCACCGCGTTCGAGCCGGGCCAGCGGCATCCCGAGCGATCGCATCATGCGACGGTCGAACCGCTCGCGCCACGGCTGCTCCGGGGCGGTCACGAGGTCGCTCCCGCGGCATCCGCCGACGCGACGACCTCGGTGCCGATCCCCTGCTGCGTGAAGATCTCGAGCAGGATCGAATGCGGGATGCGCCCGTCGATGATCGCCGCCTTCGGCACGCCGGCGGCGACCGCCTCCAGGCAGGCCGCCATCTTCGGGATCATGCCGGACTCGAGCGACGGCAGCAGTGCCTCGAGGTCGGGCGCCGAGATCTCGGAGACGAGCGAGTCGCGGTTCGGCCAGTCGCGGTACAGGCCCGCGACGTCGGTGAGGATCACCAGCTTGGCCGCGCCGAGCGCGACCGCGAGCGAGGCCGCGGCGGAGTCGGCATTGACGTTCAGCGACTGGCCCGGCTGGTCGAGGTCGGGGGCGATCGACGACACGACGGGGATGCGGCGCGCCTCGAGCTGCGCGAGCACCGCCTCCGGGTCGACCGCGACCACGTCGCCGACGAGCCCGAGGTCGACCTCCTCGCCGTCGACGACCGCGCCGCGGCGCCGACCGCGGAACAGGCCCGCGTCCTCGCCGGACAGTCCGGACGCCAGCGGACCGTGCTCGTTGATGAGGCTCACGAGCTCGCGGTTGACCTGCCCCGACAGCACCATGCGCACCACGTCCATGGTCTCGGGCGTCGTGACGCGGTAGCCGCCGCGGAACTCGCTCGCGATGCCGAGCCGCTCGAGCATCGATGAGATCTGGGGTCCGCCGCCGTGCACGACGACCGGGCGGATGCCCGCGTAGCGCAGGTAGACCATGTCCTCGGCGAAGGCGCGCTGCAGTTCCGGGCTGACCATCGCGTTGCCGCCGAACTTCACGACGATGATCTCGCCGTGGAACCGCTTCAGCCACGGCAGCGACTCGATCAGGGTGCCCGCCTTGCGGGCGGCGGCGTCGGCATCGGCACGTGCATCGCCGTCCGGGGTCATCTGCTCCTCGCTCATGCTCAGCTCGAGTACGCGCTGTTCTCGTGCACGTAGTCGTGGGTGAGGTCGTTGGTCCAGATCGTCGCGGTCGCTTCCCCGGCGTGCAGCTCGACCAGCACGTGCGTCGCCCGCGGTGCGAGGTCGACCTCGTCGCGGGGCCGGTCGGGCCGGCCCGCGTGGCAGACCCGGACCCCGTTCATCGACACGTCGACGAGGTAGGGATCGAACGGGGCGCGCGTGGTGCCGATCGCGGCGAGCACCCGCCCCCAGTTCGGGTCGTTCCCGAAGATCGCGGCCTTGAACAGGTTGTTGCGCGCGACGGCACGCCCGACCTCGACCGCGTCGTCCTCGGTCGCGGCGCCGCGCACCTCGATCGCGATGTCGTGACTCGCTCCCTCCGCGTCGGACTGCAGCTGGAGCGCGAGGTCGCGGCAGGCCGTCGTGAGCGCCTGGACGAACGTCTCCTCGTCGGGCACGACGCCGGAGGCGCCCGAGGCGAGCAGCGTCACCTGGTCGTTCGTCGACATGCAGCCGTCGGAGTCGAGGCGGTCGAACGTGACCCGCGTCGCCTCCCGCAGCGCCCGGTCGAGTTTCGGCGAGGGCACGTCGGCATCGGTGGTGATGACGACGAGCATCGTCGCCAGGCCCGGTGCGAGCATGCCCGCGCCCTTCGCCATGCCGCCGATGCGCCATCCGTCGACCTGCAGTTCGACGGTCTTCGGTCGCGAGTCGGTGGTCATGATGGCGCGCGCCGCGTCGAGGCCGGCGGCCTCGTCGGCCGAGAGCCGGTCGACCGCCGACAGGACCCCCTCCTCCAGCACCTCGCCGTCGAGCTGCTCGCCGATGAGCCCGGTCGAGCAGACCAGCACGTCGCCGGCCGAGACGTGCAGGGCGGATGCCGCGGCCTCGGCCGTGCGGTGCGTGACCTGGAACCCCTCCGAGCCGGTGAAGCAGTTGGCCCCGCCGGAGTTCAGCACGACCGCCGAGACGGTGCCGTCGGCGATCACCTGCTCGGACCAGAGGATCGGGTTGGCCTTCGCCCGGTTCGAGGTGAAGACCGCCGCGGCGTGCTGCTGCGGCCCGCGGTTCACGACCAGCGCGAGGTCGAGGGCGCCGGTGCGCTTGATCCCGGCGGCGATGCCTGCGGCCTCGAACCCGGCCGGCGCGGTGATGCTCACGGTGCCACTCCGTTCACGGGAAGGCCGGTGGTCTCGGCGAGGCCGAGTGCGAGGTTCGCGGACTGGATCGCGGCGCCTGCGGTGCCCTTCACGAGGTTGTCGACGGCGGTGACGACGACCACCCGGCCCGCCGCCTCGTCGACGGCGACGCCCATCAGGGCGGTGTTCGCGCCGAGTACGTCGGCCGTCCGCGGGAACTGCCCAGAGGGGAGCACCTGCACGAACGCCTCGCCGGCGTAGGCGTCCTCCCACGCGGCGCGCACCGTCGCGGCATCCGCGCCCGGCACGATGCGCGCGGTCGAGGTCGCGAGGATGCCGCGCGACATCGGCACGATCACCGGCGTGAGCGACAGCGACGGCTGGGCGGCGCCGGCCCAGCGCAGCGCCTGCCGGATTTCCGGAATGTGGCGGTGCGTGCCGCCCACGGCGTAGGGGTTCGCCGATCCGAGGATCTCGGAGCCGAGCAGGTGCGCCTTGAGGGAACGACCCGCCCCCGAAGGGCCGACCGCGAGCACCGAGACGATGTCGCGATCGTCGATGACGCCGGCGCGGATGCCGGGTGCGAGCGAGAGGGCGACCGCGGAGGCGTTGCAGCCTGGCGCGGCGATGCGGCGCGTGCGCGAGAGGCGCGTTCGCTGGGTCCGGGACAGCCGCGGAAGCTCCGGGACGCCGTACTCCCATGCGCCGTGGAACGCTCCGCCGTAGAACGCCGCCCAGTCGGCGGCGTCCTCCAGCCGGTGGTCGGCGCCGCAGTCGATGACGAGCGTGTCGTCGGGGAGCTCGGCGGCGATCGCGCCGGAGGCGCCGTGCGGCAGCGCGAGGAAGACCACGTCGTGACCCGCGAGGGTCTCCGCCGAGGTCTCCTTCAGCGTCAGGTGCGTGTAGCTGCGCAGGTGCGGCTGCACGGCGGTCAGCGGCTGGCCGGCGTTCGAGTGCGCGGTCACCGTGCGCACGTCGAACTCGGGGTGATCGGCGAGGAGGCGAAGCAACTCGCCTCCGGCGTAGCCGGACGCTCCGGACACGGCGACGGTGTACGTCATGGAATCCACCTTATGGGCTCATCGGTCGGGTGAGACGGTTCCGGCGACGCCCAGGACGGCGGGGTCAGCCCGTCGCGGGGGTCGCCTGGATTCGGCGCTCGCCTCGCCGTCGCGCGCGCGTCGCCGCGGCGCGCAGGACGCGCGTGCGGCTGCCGGAGCGGGCGGTGGTCATGCGGCGACCCTACCCAGCCGCGAGCGGCGCTCGCAAATCGCCGCTCCGCTGCCTGCCGGGCGGTCAGACGTCGTCGCCGCGCGTGCGCACCCAGGCCCGGTCGACGAGTTCCTCGAGCACGTGGCGGTCGACGGTGTCGAGACGGCCGATCCAGAGGCAACCGGCCCCGACCTTGACCTTGCCGAGTCGATCGATCAGCCCCTCGGCGCCGGGCGTCTGCAAGCCGTAGAGCGAGGTCGACGCCTTCCTCGGCGAGAACCCCACGACCATCCAGTCGCCCTCGCGCCCGGATTCGTACCGGTAGTGGTGCAGGCCGTAGCCGACGATCGACGGGCCCCACATGACGGCGTCGGTGCCGGTCACGCGGTCGAAGAGCTCGCGCAGCTCGAGGCCGTCCAGGCGGCGGCCCGCGGGTTCGACCGCGGCCAGGAAGTCGGACACCGACGCGCCGGTCGGCTGGGTCTTCGCTTCGGCCATGCCCCACGGTACCGCCGCTCGGGGCGTCGCGGCACCCCCGGGCCGATGCGCGGAACGATCGAGGGCGCCTCGCCGTGATCGGCGGGGCGCCCTCGGGACGGTGCGTCGGCGGATGCCGCTACTCGCGGATCGCGGCCCCGGTGCGCTCCGCGGCGAGGGCGGCGCCGGCGAGCTTCGCGTCGCTCGCCTCCGCTGCGGTCAGCGTGCGGTCGGCGGCGCGGAAGCGGAGCGCGAAGGTGAGGCTCTTCGAGCCCTCCGGCACGCCCTGCCCGCGGTAGTCGTCGACGAGCTGCAGGTGCTCCAGGAGCTCGCCGGCGCCCTCGCGGACCGCCTCCGCGACCCGCGCGGCGGGCACGTCGGCGCCGACCACGAGCGACAGGTCCTGCGTCGCCGCGGGAAGCGTACCGATCGGCCGCGCTTCGACGGCGGGGTCGGTGAGCGCGATGACCGCGTCGAGGTCGACCTCGGCGACCGCGACGACGCGCGGCAGGTCGGCCTCGGCGGCGAGCCTCGGGTGGAGTTCGCCGGCGTAGCCGACGACCCGACCGGCGACCCGCACCTCGGCGGTGCGCCCGGGGTGCAGGGCCTGGTGCGCGCCCTGCGCGAACTCGACCTCGGCGCCGGCGGCGTGCGCGATGCGGCGCACGGCGTCGAGCGCGTCGGCGATG
Organism: Agromyces arachidis; assembly: GCF_052805135.1. Lineage (NCBI taxonomy): Bacteria > Bacillati > Actinomycetota > Actinomycetes > Micrococcales > Microbacteriaceae > Agromyces > Agromyces arachidis. The sequence goes on along the minus strand of NZ_JBRBDK010000016.1, from coordinate 4,918 downwards.
CCCGCCGGCTCGGCCGGGCGGCCGGGCTGCTTCGCGTGCAGGTCGCCGGTGATCAGGACGCCGATGTGCCGCGGCTGGGCGGGGATGCCCGCGTTCAGCTCGTCGAGGACCGCCTCGGACGGGCGCTCCCACCCGATCGGCAGCTCGGCCGCGCCGTACGCCCGACCCGACTCGGGCAGGAAGACCAGCCCCAGCTCGAACACGTCGAGGTCGGTGAGTCCGCGCGACAGGTTGCGGCGGGCGACGCCGATCAGGCCGGGCAGGAGCGAGCGGCGCAGGTACGGCGCCGACGCGTCGAGCGCGTTGGCGAGCTTCACGCTCGCGACCGGCGATCCGTCGACGCTGCCGTAGACGGCGTTGTCGGGCTCGGCGACGAACGGGAAGGCGAGCACCTCGGTCGAGCCGGCGGCCGCGAGCGCGTCGGCGACGCCCCGGCGGACGCGCTGCGCCCTCGTGAGCCCGCGCCCGGGCGGCGCGACGGGCAGCACCGACGGGATGCGGTCGTACCCGAGCAGGCGCGCGACCTCCTCGGCGAGGTCGGCCTTCGCCGTGAGGTCGGGACGCCACGTCGGCGGCACCACGGCGAAGCCGTGGTCGACGCGCTCGACGCGGCCGCCGATCTCGGCGAGTGCGTCGTGCACTTCGTCGTCGGTGTACTCGACGCCGATGAGCTGCGTGACGTAGCCGTCGGGCAGCAGGATCGCCTCGCGCTCGGGTGCGGCGTGGATCAGCGAGCCGGTCTCGTCGGCGGTGCCGCCGGCGAGGTCGACGAGCAGCTGGGCGACGCGTGCGGCCGCCGCGCCCGCGATGGCCGGGTCGACGCCGCGCTCGAAGCGCTTGGACGCCTCGCTCGGCAGCTTGTGCCGGCGCGCGGTGCGTGCGATCGACACCGGGTCGAAGTTCGCCGCCTCGATGAGCACGTTGCGAGTCGTCTCGCCGATCTCGGTGTCGGCGCCGCCCATGACGCCGGCGAGCCCGATCGCCCCGCGGTCGTCGGTGATGAGCAGGTCCTCCGGGTGGAGCGTGCGCACCTTGCCGTCGAGGGTCTCGAGCGTTTCGCCGGGCTGCGCCCGGCGCACGACGATGCCGCCCTGCAGCGCGTCGAGGTCGTATCCGTGGATCGGCTGGCCGAGCTCGAGCATCACGTAGTTCGTGATGTCGACGGGCAGCGACAGCGAGCGGATGCCGGCGAGCTTGAGCCGCGCGACCATCCAGGCCGGCGTGGGCCGGGTCGGGTCGATGCCGCGCACGATGCGCGTGGCGAACACGCTCGAGCCGACGCGGCCGCGGATCGGGGCGTCGTCGCGGATCTCCACGGGGAAGGCGTCGGCCGCGGCATCCGCTGCGGCCACCTGCTCGGCCGGGTCGCGGAACACCGCACCGGTCGCGTGCGCGTACTCGCGGGCGACGCCGCGGATGGAGAACGCGTAGCCGCGGTCGGGCGTGACGTTGATCTCGACGGCGGCGTCGTCGAGGCCGAGCAGCGCGATGGCGTCGGTGCCGACGGGCGCGTCGATGCCGAGTGTCGACAGGCGGAGGATGCCGTCGTGGTCCTCACCCAGGCCGAGCTCCTTGGTCGAGGCGATCATGCCGTCGGAGACGTGGCCGTAGGTCTTGCGCGCGGCGATGGGGAACGGACCGGGCAGCACCGAGCCCGGGAGCGTCACCACGACCTTGTCGCCGACGAGGAAGTTTCGGGCACCGCAGACGATGCCGTGCACGGCGTCGCCGCCGTCGGCCGCGGTCTCGCCGTCCGGTGCGACGCGCACCTGGCACCACCGGATGGTCTTCCCGTTGGACTGCGGCTCCTCGACGAACTCGAGGACCTCGCCCACGACGATGGGCCCCTGGAGGTCGAACGTGTGCACGTCCTCCTCCTCGAGCCCGACGCGCACGAGTGCGGCGTGCACCTCCTCGAGGGAGGTGCCCGGGGGCAGGTCGACGTACTCGGCGAGCCAGCTGAGCGGCACTCGCATATCTCTAGACCACCATTCCGAACTGCTGCGAGAAGCGGATGTCGCCCTCGGCCATGTCGCGCATGTCCTGGACGCCGTTGCGGAGCATGAGCCCGCGCTCGATGCCCATGCCGAAGGCGAAGCCCGTGTAGACCTCCGGGTCGATTCCGGCCGCGCGGAGCACGTTGGGATGCACCATGCCGCACCCGCCCCACTCGATCCAGCGTGCGCCGCCCTTGAAGGTCGGGTGCCAGAAGTCGAGCTCGGCGCTCGGCTCGGTGAACGGGAAGAAGCTGGGGCGCAGGCGCACCTTGGCGTCGTCGCCGAAGATCGACTTGACGAAGTGGTCGAGCGTGCCGCGCAGGTGCGCCATGGTCAGCCCCTTGTCGACGGCGAGGCCCTCGAACTGCATGAAGACCGGCAGGTGCGTGGCGTCGAACTCATCGGTGCGGTACACGCGGCCGGGCGCCAGCACGTAGATCGGCACCTCGCGCTCGAGCATCGAGCGGACCTGCACCGGGCTCGTGTGGGTGCGCAGTACGAGATGCGACTCGGGCGGGTCGACGAAGAACGTGTCCTGCATGGCCCGCGCCGGGTGGTCGGCGTCGAAGTTCAGGGCGTCGAAGTTGAACCACTCGCTCTCGACCTCTGGGCCCTCGGCGATCTCCCACCCCATGCCGGTGAACACGTCGCAGACGCGGTCCTGCAGCAGGGCGAGCGGATGCCGCGCGCCGGGCGTGAAGCGCGACGGCAGCGCCGTGATGTCCACCGCCTCGGCGGCCAGCTGCGCCTCGGCCTCGGCGGCGACGATCTCGGCCTCGCGCGCGGCGAACGCCTGGTTGACCCGGCCGCGGGCGGAGCCGACGAGCTTGCCGAGGGCGGCCTTCTGGTCGTTCGGCACGCTGCGGAGCGAGGCGTTGAGGCGCGCGAGCGTCGACTTCTCGCCGGTGTGCTCGGCGCGGACGGCCTTCAGCGCGGCGGAGTCGCCGGCCGCGGCGATCGCGGCCAGTGCCGCATCGACGGCCGCGTCGACCGCGGGTTCGGTGATCTCAAGGGGCTCGGACACGAAGAACGAGTCTAGTCGGCCGGGGCGCGTCGACCCACGTCAGTGCCGACCCCCGGTCATCACACGCCGTGGCCGGTCTGGTCGGTGGACTGACGAGCTGCGGCATTCGCCTTCGCCACGCCCATGAGCAACTCCGAGTCCTCCTCGTCGGGGTTCGGAGCCGGACGGCCCGTCTTGCTCGCCGTGCGTCGTGCGACCCAGCGGGCGAACCACGACAGGAGGAGGTTCATCGTCAGGTACAGCACGAGCGCGACGATGAAGAACGAGAAGAGGTAGTAGTTGCCGTAGAACGTCGCGAGCTGGTTCATCGTGACGCGAAGCAGTTCGACGTAGCCGACGATGTAGCCGAGCGAGGTGTCCTTCAGCAGCACGACGAGCTGGGCGATGATGATCGGCAGCATCTGCCGGAACGCCTGCGGGAACTCGATGAGCATCTTCGACTGCAGCGGACGCATGCCCAGGCTGAGCCCCGCCTCTCGCTGGCCCTTCGGCAGCGAGGCGAGACCGGCTCGCAGCGCCTCGCCGATGAGCGCGCCGTTGTAGAGCGTGAGCGCGGCGACGACCGCCCAGAACGTGCCGGTGCTCAGCACCAGCAGGATGAACAGCATCATGAGCAGCACCGGCATGCCACGCAGGAACTCGAGCACGACCGCGGTGGGGATGCGGATCCACGCCGTCTGCGCGCTGCGGAGCAGTGAGAAGACGATGCCGAGCAGGACGGCGAGCACCGACGCCGTGAGCGCGGCGCTCAGCGTGCCCCAGACGCCCACGGTGAGGATGCGCTCCCACACGATGGGCTCGGCCATCGGTTCCCAGCGCGTCGGATCGAAGTATCCGGGCAGGTTGCCCTTCGGCGCCGCGAGGGTGAGGGCCACCCAGGCGAGTCCGGCGAGGATCACGACCGCACCGATCACGGAGCTGATCAGGGAGCGGCGGCGGGCGACGGGGCCCGGCGCGTCGAAGAGGACGCTCGATCCGGTCATCGCTGCACCACCCAACGGCGTTCGAGGCGTGCCGCGAGGAGCCCGAGCGGCACGGTGATGAGCAGGTAGAAGGTCGCAACGCCGAGCAGGATCGGGATGACCGCGTCGCCGCGGTCGTTCGCGAGGATGCGTCCCGTGGCGAAGAGGTCGACGACGAAGAAGCCGCCGGCGACCGAGGTGTTCTTCGTGAGCGCGATGAAGACGTTGATGAGCGGCGGCACCGTCATGCGGAACGCCTGGGGCAGGACGATCAGGCCGACCGTCTGGCCGAAGCCGAATCCGACGCTGCGCGCCGCCTCTGCCTGGCCGACGGGCACGCCGTTGATGCCCGACCTGAGGGCCTCGGCGATGAACGGCGAGGTGTAGACCGAGAGCCCGATCATCGCCGCCGTGAGGTAGTCGAGCCGCGATCCGAGGATCGGCAGGACGATGGCGGTGAAGAAGAGGACCAGCGTGAGCGGCGTGTTGCGCACCAGCTCGGTGTAGCCGGTCGCGAACCAGCGCAGCGACGGTACGGGCGAGATGCGCATCGCGGCGATCAGGGTGCCGATCACGAGCGCCGCGAGACCCGAGACGACCAGGAGCAGCAGCGTCGTGCCGAAGCCCTGAAAGTACAGGGGCAGGTTGTCGATGACCGCGTCCACGCTCCTCCTTCTGTCAGTGGTCGGTGCCCGTTCGCGGCGAGGCGTGCAGGCGGTCGAGGGGGGGGGCGGCGGTCAACGGACAGAACCCACCCACACGGACTAATCCCCATCCCACGCCCGCGGGTTTTTGCAACCGCGCACAAGTCTCCCCTTTTCCCCCCCCACCCCCCTCTCACACAAAATCCGCACCCCACCCCCCCCCATACCCCCCCCTTCCCCCACAACCCCCCGGTGGGTTGGGGAGGGGGGAGTCGGGTCAGGGGGTCGAGG
>NZ_JBRBDK010000015.1:0-28587 GCF_052805135.1 Agromyces arachidis | reverse complement strand
GGGGGGGGGGGGGGGGGGGGGGGGGGGGGGGGGGGGGGGGGGGGGGGGGGGGTGGTGGGGGGGGGGGGGGGTTTTTCGTAATTGCTCGAGGGGGGGGGGGGACCACAGAACACACGGGTGGCGGTCGTCACTCGGGTTGCCCCCCGCCACGCGTGAGCGCCCGGGGGTACGGGGAGCGGAGCTCAGTACCAGCCGACGGAGACCGAGTGCGACCAGGCGCCGCACGGGGTGCCGTACCGACCGGAGATGTAGCCGAGGCCCCACTTGATCTGGGTCGCGGCGTTGGTCTGCCAGTCGGCGCCGGCCGTCGCCATCTTGTCGCCCGGGAGGGCCTGCGGGATGCCGTACGCGCCGCTGGACGGGTTCGTGGCGTAGACGTTCCAGCCCGACTCCTTGTTCCAGAGGTCGACGAGGCAGCCGAACTGGTCGTCGCCCCACCCGTACATCGAGGCCATCAGGTCGCGGGCGATCGCCTGGGCACCGCTCGGGTTCGCCGGACCCGAGGGGTACGACGGGGTGCTGGGGCCGGCGGACTCGGCTGCGGCTTCGGCGGCGGCCTTCTCCGCAGCGGCCTTCTCGGCAGCGGCCTTCTCGGCGGCCGCCTTCTCGGCAGCGGCCTTGTCGAACGCGGCGATCTCGGCCTTCACCTGGTCGGCGTGCGTGGTCGCGACCGCGGCGAGCTCGAACACGCGCTCGGGGGCGAGGTACGTGTAGTCCTCGAGGCTGGCGACCGTCGAGGCCAGCTCGGCCGCATCGGCCTTGCCCTTCGCCGCGGCGATGGTGTCGCCGGCGACGGTGAGGGTGTCCTCGGCCTGCTTCACCGCCTGCGCCTGGAGGATGCCGCCGTGGGCATCGAGCTGCTCGATGCCGCGGCTGTGCGCCTCGGCGAGCGCCGCCGTGTCGGCGATGCGGGCGTTCTCGTCGGCCACGGCCGACTGGAGGGCGAAGCCCGAACCGACGAGCGCGCCGACGGCGATGACCGCGCCGGAGCCGAGCAGGGCTCGACGGTTCCGGCGGATGCGCCGCACGCGCGTGCGCGCGCTCTCCGACTGGTCGGGGCTGGGGGACGTGGGGGTGCTGGGGGAAGTCTGGTTACGCATAGATTTCACATGTCGGCTGCGCGTGCTGTCGGCGCGCAGCCGAGGATCCTGTCGTCTCGGTGCAAGAAAAGGGGGGTCGCCGGGGCGAAGTCGCCAGTCTGCACACCTTTCCTCCACAAGTCGTGCCCGTTTCCTGTGAAAGTCGTCAACGCTCTCGACGTTTCCTCACGTCCGACCCGTCAGGCCATGACCGCCGGGCAGGTGAGAAGTCCGGGTATCCCTGCCACTCCCCCGGCCCGTGCGAGCGCACGAACGCGTGATGCACCCGCTCGCACGCGCCGCGCAACGTCGTGGCCCAGCCGAGGAGTCCGCCCTCGAACTCGGCGCGGTAGCTGACCTCGCCGTCGACGCGGACGATCGTCACGCGACCGTACTCCCGACCCATCGAGTCGACGAGGCGCCAGCGGCCCGGTTCGGGTTCGTCGGCGGCGAGGATCGGATGCCAGGTGACCAGTGGTGCTCCCTCCAGAGCGCCCCGGCCGGCGTGGCATCCATGGTACGCCGCCGGCCCGACGTGCTCAGGGGCGCGCAGAGACCGCCTGGCGGGATCGCGGCCGCATTGCGCGGCGGTACCACCGGTACCACGGGAACTCGTCCGGCCAGTGGGACACGATCGAGTGCATGCCCCGGCGCAGCCGCAGCATCCGATCGCCGCGCAGTGCCCGCATCGACACGCCCATCATGAGCGCGTGGTCGTAGCGGATGCGGCGGCGCGGGCCAAGGTGGACCGAGAGGTCCATGTCGTCGTGCATGAGCGGATCGTGCCGGTGCACCCGATCGCGCACCTCGAGCCACGCGGAGCGGCGGGCGGCGAGGTTGGAGCCGAAGAGCGGCACGTGGCCGAGCGCGGGGGCGACGGTGACGTAGTAGCTGCCGAGGTAGGCGAACGCGAGCGGGCGTCGCCACCGCTCCGGCCCGTCGATGAAGGTGGCCGGTCCGGTCACCGCGGCCAGCTCGGGATCGGCGGAGAACGCGGTGGTGATCCGCTCGATCCAGTCGACGGGCGGCAGCGAGTCGGCGTCGAGTCGCGCGACCACCTCACTGCGGGCCTCGTCGAAGCCGCGGGCGGATGCCGCGGGGATCCCCGGCTCGGGCTCGGCGACCACGCGCGCCCCGGCAGCGCGGGCCACGTCGGCCGAGTCGTCGGTCGACCCGTTGTCGACGACCACGATCTCGTCGGGGGCGACGGTCTGCGCGGCGAGCGCGGCGAGGCACCGACGGAGGACTTCGGCGTCGTCCTTCACGGGGATCACGACCGAGACCGTCGGCGGTGGTGTTGGCATGCCACCATCGTGCCCGACGTGCGGATGCCGCGTGCAGGGGCTTGCGCGCGCGCCGCCGACCGCACGGCCCGATCGGACGGTCGCCCAGGGGCCCGACCGGGGCGCCGATGAGACCGGCCGGAAGGCCTGTGACCTTCGCGGCCCCGGCGGACATCTCTAGGTTGAGGGGGTGCACGTGGAAGAGAACGAGAGCACCGACGCCGATCTCCTCGGGAGGCTGGCGGGCGGTGACCAAGGTGCGCTGGCGGTCCTGTTCGACCGCCATGCCACTGCGGTGACGCGGTACGCGTGGGCGATCGCGACGAGCCGCATGGACGTCGAGGAGGTCGTCCAGGACACCTTCGTCACGGCATGGCGGAAGGCCGGCGAGATCACCATCGCCGACTCGTCCCTGCTGCCGTGGCTGCTGGTGACCTGCCGGTTCCTCGCGCTCAACCTGAATCGCCGTCGGGCGCGAGCCAGGACCGACGTCCTGCCGGACGAGCACACGACCGACCTCGCGGGACTCGGTGGCGGACGGAACGACGCCGAGACCGCGCGCGAGGAGCTGCGCTGGGTGCTCGACGAGATCGCCCGGCTCGAGCCGACCGATCGGCGGGTGTGCGAGATGTGCCTCGTCGAGGGAATGCCGTACGCGGACGCGGCGAAGGCCTTGGGCCTCAGCGTCGGCGCGGTGAAGCAACGCGTGTCCCGGAGCCGGGCACGACTGAGGAAGGCGGTGACCGTCGATGAGAACTGAACCCCCCACCGGCGACGAGCTCACGCGCATGCTCGTCCACATGAAGCGGAACGTCCTCGAACGGGCCGCGGCGGAGCCGAAGCCCGAGCGGAACCGGCTCACCGACCGCATCCTCGGCGGAATCCTCGCCGTGGGACTGCTGCTCGGACTCGGCACCGCCGGAGCAGCGATCGCCGGCGCCGTCGGCGGCGACGGCGACGAAACGGAGGCGGTCGCCGCGACGAGCGCGCCGGTGACGGCTCCTCCGACGACAGAGCCGCCGACGCGGACGTTCCCGGTCGAGACGGCACCTCCGCCCGCCGTCGATCCGCTCACCACCGTGTCGACGATCGCCGTGCGGCCCGAGGGGCTCGACCTCGTCGACGATGCGGGCGCCATCGTCGCGCAGTTGTCGTACTTCGACGACCCGGCGGCCTTCGCCGACACGCTGGCCACGGTGTTCGATGCGACTCCGACGATCGAGGACCACGACGGGTGGATCGGCCCGGACGCGGTCATCTGGTTCTGGCCCGGCCTCACGGTCGGAGACGGCGCGTACGACGACGCCGAGAACCGGATTCCCATCTCGGTGCTGTTCACCGAAGGCGTGGTGGGTGACGGCGTCGCCGTCACCGCCGGCGGCTTCACGCCGGGTGGCGACTTCGAGGCCCATGCCGCCGCCAACGGAATCGCCGTGGACGGGATCGACGAGAGGACCGGAGCACCCCTGGAGTACGGCCCCGAGCTCGGCCCGTCGGACGGCGAGTACCGCAATGCCTGGGCGGTCATGGGACTTCGGACCGGCAAGGTGTTCGCCCCGTACAACCCGGTGACCCGACTCGGCATGCGCGGCTGATCGGCGGCTCGACCCGGTCGACTGATTCGTCAGGCGGCCGGGTCGATCCGCCGTGGGGCCGCGTCACGCTCCGTTCGCGCGCAGCTCGATCCCCGCCGCGCGCGCCGGCTCGGCGTAGGCGCGTGCGAGGTCGCCGACGGTCGCGTGCGCGTTGAGCCCGCTCGGGTTCGGCACGACCCAGAGCTCGGCGCCGCCGAGGCGCTCGTCCTGACGGCCGGCCGTCGCCCCGGGCCGGCCGAACCCCTGCCGGTAGGCGGTCAGCCCGACGATCGCGACGACGCGGGGATTCCACCGCCGCACGTCGCGCTCGAGCCTCGCCGCCCCCTCGCGAAGCTCCTCGCGACCGAGCTCGTCGGCGCGGGCCGTGGCACGGTGCACCAGGTTCGAGATGCCGATCCCCGCGTCGAGGAACATGCGCCGGTCGTCGTCGGTGAGCCCGTCGGCGAACCGCGGCACCCGCGGGATGACGCCGGCCGCGGCGAGCGCGGGGTGGAACCGGTTGCCGGGGTGGGCGAAGTGCGTGCCGGTCGCCGCCGTCCACAGTCCCGGGTTGATGCCGACGAACACGAGCTTCGGGTGCTCGGGCATGAGGTCGTCGACGCTGCGGTCGCGGAAGGACTCGAGTTCCGCGCGCGTGAATCCCATGGTCAGATCATGCCGGAGGGCGGGCGCCGACCGCCTCATCCGGGGCCATGATCGTTCGAGCGGACCGCCTCAGCGGCGCGCCGGACGCGCGCGAGGATGCCGCGCGTCGCCCGCGCGTGCAGGCCCGCGCCGAGGAGGAGGCCGCGGTACACGGCCCCGTGCGGCCCAGGGAAGACGGCCCGGGTCACCGCGCGCAGGCGGGTGCGCTCGCGGTCGACGCGCTCGATGCGGAACTCCAGTTCGTACTCGGCGTACCGGTGGCGCCCGGCCAACTCCAGGCGTGTGGGCGGGTCCGCCGCGACGACCCGGAATCCCGGCACGGTCGATCCCACGGCGAGCGGGCGCGGGCCCGACGCCTCGATGTCGTCGCAGCCGAGCGCTCGGGCGATCCGCGCGCCGCCGGCGAACCTCAGGCCCTCCTCCAGCGCGGCGTGCACGTCCGCGGCATCCGCACCGATGACGACCGAGTGCTCGTCGACGCGTGGCAGGGACGGGGCGATGCCGGCGCCGCGCAGGTGCGAGACCAGGTGGGTGGTCGTGCGCAGCCGGGAGAGCGCACCCGGCCCCACCCAGCGGGCGTCGGTCGCATCATCGCCGGGCGCGAGCGCACCGCCCACGGGCCGCGCGGCGAAGTCGTGGACCTCGTACACGCGTCCGTCGCCTGCCGGGACGTGCACGGCCCACAGCTCGCGGCCGATCGCGACCCGGACGCCCGTCTCCTCGAGCGCCTCGCGCGCCGCCGCCTGCAGGAGCGTCTCCCCCGCTTCGACGCGCCCGCCCGGGACCGACCACCGCCCGCGCTGCGGGGCGTGGCGCCGCCGGACGAGCAGCACGCGGCCCTCGTCGTCGGTGATCACGGCGCCTGCCGCGAGGACGACCTCCACCCGACCACGGTACGTCGCGCTCAGCGCGCGAGCACGCCCGTCGCCGCGATCGGCCAAGGGAACACGCGCATGCGCGCCACCCCGACGACGTCGCCGGTCGGCACGAACGACTCCCGCCACGCGCGCGGTTCGTGGAGCCGCTCGCGGAGGTCGCTCAACGCGAAGTAGCGGTCGTCCGGCACGCCGAACGACCCGTGGAACCCCGCCGATCGACGGGCGTAGGGCTCGAACAGCTGGTGGTCGTTCACCCAGGTCGCGCCACCGTCGTCGATCCGCACCCGATCGCCGGGCAGGCCGATCACCCGGCGTATACGGGTGCCGGCCTGATCGGGGACGCGATAGACGAGGATCTCGCCCCTACGCGGCCGGGCGGCCCCGCGCACGCGGCTCGCGAGGAGCACGTCCCCCGGGTGGAGTGCCGGCCGCATGGCATCCGAGCGAACCACGGTCAGCACCGGCGCTCCCTCCGGGCGCAGGACGGTCGGCGCCACACGGTCAGGATACGGACGGTCGGGCCGGGCCCGCCGGGACTGTCCACAGGCGGTCCGGCGTCACTCCGGCGCGGTCGTGAACGCGAGCACGACGGGCGGGAGCTGGCCGCTCAGGTACTGCCCCTCGCCGTCGTAGACCGTCGTCGGTCCGCGCTCGGTGCCCGGCTTGACGTAGGAGCGGAGTCCGGCGGTGAAGTACCCGTGGAGGTGCGGGTCGCCGGGCGCCGTCACGTCGGTCACCATGGGGACCATGTTCTCGGTGATCGTCGTGCAGGCTCCGTCGGTCAGGCCCGCGATGGCGTCGCAGTCGCGCGTGAAGAAGTGCACGAAGAACTTATCGGCCTGCTCGACCGTGGCCGCGTAGCCCTGCGCCGAGTCCGCCAGGTCCGTCTCCGGCGATCCCGGATCCTCGTCGGGGACGTTGCTCACTCCCTTCAGCAGTGAGGCGTCGTTGATCGAGAGCCCGTTGTACGTGGCGTTGCCGGTCCGGGTGCCGAGCGTGCCGAGCACCGCGTACACCTGTCCGGAGTCGAGCGGCTGCGGCGGCATGAAGAAGTAGCTGGCGTCCTGCCCGTCGCCCAGGCAGTTCTCCCCCACGCTGCGGCAGTGGGGACCGAAGTGGCCGAGCCACGTCTCCACGTTGCCCATGAGCGGCGGCTCGCCGAGGGAGGGCGCGGGAAGCGGCTCGAGGTTCCACGGCCCCCCGGTGGCGCGCGCGGTGACCGACGCCTCGAGGGCAGCGAGGTCGCCGCGGAGGTCGGCCTCGTCCTCGGCCGACCGGGGATCGCGCGGTTCGTCGCCGTACGGTTCCGCCGGCCGCTCCGAGGACGGCGCCTCGCGCACTCGGACGACCTGCAGCGGCAGCGTCGACCGCCAGGCCTTGGCCGCCCGCTCGTCGTCCGGCATCGCGTACCGGAAGCCGTGCAGGAAGTCGAGCGACGCCTCGTCGAGTCGGAGCGGGCCGAGCGGCACGCCCGCGAAGCTCGACGGGATGCGCTCGGTAAACACGGCCTCCTCGGGGACCCCCAGCGCGTCGAGCGCCGTCCGGACCTTCTCCTCCATCACCTGGTCGGGGGTGATGATGAAGTACCGCTGCTCACCGAAGGACGCTCCGGATGCGTCCCCGTCCATCACGACGTTGTTGATGCTGTTGCCGAGGCTCGAGAAGCTCTGCACTCGGCCGGGGTCGCGGGGAAGGGTCGCGAACAGGTAGCCGACCATGGGCGAGTCGATGAAGGCGTCCCGCCCGCCCGACGCGGCATCGGTGATCCACGGATACCCGTACGGCCGCGCCGGGTCGCCTTCGGGAACGACCCATTCGTGGCTGAAGACGTAGGACTGCAGCCCCATGTACCTGCCCGGCGGGGGCATCGTGCCGAAGACCACGACGGCCTCGCGAGGGTCGAACCGGTGGGTGGTGGTGTACCCGGGGCGGACCCGGCCGAACGCGCCCTCGGTGGCCGGGTCGACGTACTCGTCGGGCCACGGCGCCACGGCCGGCAGGACGTAGGGCGATGCCGGGTTGTTCCCGTAGCAGTTGAACGTGACCTCGTACCCGGCCTCGCAGTCGTCCATCGTCCATAGGCGCGGATACCCGCGGGACGCCTCGAGGCCGTCGGCCGTGAGGTCGTCGACGAGCTGCCGCGCCATCCGGTCGCCCTGGGACTGCGCGGCGACCCCGCTGTCCGACGCCGCCGCGGCGGCCGAGGTGCCGAGCCCGGCGAGGAGGGCCAGCGCCACGATCGGATAGGCCAGCCGAGACTGGGTGGACCACATGGCGAGACTCCTTCCGCGTCCGGCTCGGCCCCGAGTCCGGCTCCGGGTCGCCTCGTCGGCGCTGCCTCGCACGCTAGGGCGCGGACACCGCCGCCGACCGGGACCAAAGACCGCCGGAACGCGCAGGCGGCGCGGGGGCGGACCCCGAGGACGACGAAGGCCCGGAACCCGCGGTGTCCGCGTGGTTCCGGGCCTCTTCCCGGTCGGGCTGACAGGATTTGAACCTGCGACCCCTTGACCCCCAGTCAAGTGCGCTACCAAGCTGCGCCACAGCCCGATGCCTCGGCGTTCCCGCGAAGACAACTTGACCATCATAGCGGCATCGGAAGGGGTGCTCGTGCACGCGCCGCCGTCGCGGCCTCCGCGGGCCACGGCGGTTCGCGGTCGCGAGCGACCCTCAGATGTGCCGGCGAACCGCGTCCATGAACCCGGCCGGATCGTCGACCCAGATCCGCACCTCGTCGACCGCCTGCGGCCCGCCCTTCGGGGGCGTCCCCGGCAGTCGCACGACGGTCGGTCGCTCGAGCTCGATGACGATGACGGTCTCGTCCTGCATCCGCAACGACAGGGTTCGCGTGCCGTCCGCCTCGGTGACCTTGGGCGTCTTCGGCTCGTCGACGCGGCGCTCGCGCGCGACCGACGCGATGTCGTCCCAGGAGAGCGGGATGTCGGTCTCGAGCCCCTCGCGGACGCGGATGCCCTCGGGACCGACCGTGTGCGGGCGCATCAGGTAGGCGGCGAGCAGGCCGAACATCCAGGTGAGTCCCCAGACGCCGAGGATCAGGAACAGGATCCGGACGACCGGCCACCGATGCACGATCAGGTCGATGATCGGGATCTCGACCGCCGACAGCACGATGAAGATCACCAGGATCGTGAGGACAGGCCTGTGGTAGCCGAACCCGGCCGCGCCCGGCGCGATCGCGGGCCGTCGCGCGACGAACCGACCGATGCTCGCGTAGATGCGCAGCTCGAGCCGCAGCGCCCGCAGCGCGAATGCGCCGATGCGTCGGGTGACGGATGGCGCAGCCCCCCGATTGACGTCGGCGGTCATCGATCCGCCCCAGGGCGGCGCGCGGCGGCGCGGCCCGCTCCGGAGGCCTCGACGAGTTCGCGCAGGCGTTCCGCGACCGCGTCGATGCCGCGGACGAGCGCCTCCCGATCCGCGGGCGCGACGGCGGCGAGCAGGGTGGCCGAGAGCTCCTCGTGGTCGCGCTGCATCTCGCGCATGAGCTCGCTCGCCGAGGGGGTGAGGGCCACATGCGTCGCCCGGCGGTCCGTGGGGTGCGGTGAGCGCTCGACGTACCCGCCCTCCTCGAGCGCGTCGACCAGGCCGGTGATGTTCCGTGCGCTCACCTCGAGACGGTTCGCGAGGGCCTGCTGGGTCGAGGGACCGGAATGCGCGAGGTCCCAGAGCACGCGCGTGCGCGCGGTGGTGAGCGACGTACCGGCGAACTCGCGGGCGAGGTCGCGCTGGAACAGCTCGCTGATCTCGAGGAGGCGGTCGAGGATCGTCGGGTCCGGGGCCATATCGTGATGCTACTTCATCATGAAGCCGATTCGGTGCCGGCCCCGCGTTCCCCCACGGATCCGGCGGACGACCGCGCTCCTATGATGGGCGCCGTGGTCATGAAGAAGCCCGGACCGCTGCTCGCCTGGTTCTACCGGGCCCCGTCGGCGCTCTACCGCGCGCGCCTCGGCTGGGTGCTCGGCGGGCGGTTCCTGATGCTCACGGCCCTCGGCCGCAGGAGCGGCGAGGCGAGGCGCACCGTCCTCGAGGTCGTGCGTCGCGACGGGAACTCGGGGGGAACGCCGACCCTGTGGGTGGTCGCCAGCCGCGGACCGCGGACCGACTGGTACCGGAACGCGGTGGCGAATCCCGACGTGCGGGTGCACTGGCGGTCGCAGCGGTACCGCGCGACCGCCCGTCCGCTCGACGAGGGCGAACGGTTCGAGCTCCTCGCCGACTACCAGCGACGCCACCCCCGCGCCGCAGCGATGCTCGGGTCCGCCGCGCTCGACGCGTCGTTCACCGCAGCGCCCGACGCCCTGCGACGACTGGCGCACGAGCTGCGGGCGATCAGGCTCGATCCGGCATCCCCGGAGGTCGCTCCCCCGCCGCAGCGACGGCCGTGACGGCGCTCATCCGGCCTTCCGGTGCCACTTCGCTGCCGCGGCCCTCAGGTCGTCGATCGCCTCCGGCAACTTCGCGAGGTGGGCCGCCGCTCGCTCGTCGGCATCGTCCGCGAGCCGCAGGAGCGTGCCGGCCGGATCGCCGACGTGCGCGGCGTGCGCGGCCGCGCGCCGCACGTGCTCGCCGAACAGCAGCTCGTCGCGATGGTCGCCGAGCACGTCGTGGATCGCGTCGCCCGCCTCCGCGAGCGCGACCGCCGCGTGCCCGAACAGCTCGACGGGCGGCTGCGTGACCGCTTCGGCGGCGTAGCGGAGACGTCGGGCCGCCTTCCGCAGCTCGTGCAGGTCGTCGGGTTCCGGCTCGGCCGGCAGCCGGCGCGCTCGCTCGGCGGCGCGTCGGGCCTCCCGGTCCAGCAGTCGGGCCAGTTCGGGCCCGGCCGCGAGGGCGGCGCGCTCGGTGAACGGCGGATCGGCGAGCACGTGGTCCAGTTCGGCGAGGCGCGCGACCGCTCGCGGCATCCGCTGCCGTTCGACGAAGCGCGCCTGCGCCACGTCGTGGGCGACCCGCTCGTCATCGACGAGGATGCCGCGCACGCGCGCGCGTTCGGCGCGCGAGGCGAATCGTCCCGCTTCGTCGGCCGCCTCGAGTGCCGCCTCGGCGACCTGCACACGCACCTCGAGGTCGCGCACCGTGCCCAGTTCGCGGCCCAACTCGCGAAGGCGCCGCCGCAGTCCCGTCGCGACGCCGGCATCGAGCACCGGACCGTAGGCGGCGAGCAGGCTCCGCAGCCGGCGCACGCGCGTGCGCAGCTGGTGCAGCGCGTCCGGTTCGTCGGCCATCGCCTGCGGCAGCGACTCGCGCAGTCCGTCGCGCACCGCGACGAGCGCGCGCACCGCGGTCCATCCGGCGTCGTCGTCGGGCTGCCTCATCCGCCCATGGTGGGCGACCCGCTCGCCGGTCGTCAACGGGCGCCGTCCGGCTCGCCCGGCTCGCAGACGACCAGCGGGATCTCCCGGCGGGTGCGCGCCTGGTAGCGCGCGTACACGGGGTACGCCGCCGCGATCCGCGGCCACAGCTCCGCCCTCTCGTCGGGCGAGGCCGTGCGCGCCCGCATCTTCCGGCGTCCGTCGCGCTGTTCGATGACGACGTCCGGGTTGGCGACGACGTTCAGGTACCAGGCCGGATGCCGGTCGGCCCCGCCCTTCGACGCGACGAGCACGATCCGCTCCGGTTCCGCGATCGGCGCCGACAGGATGACGGAGCGCGGCAGCCCGGAGTGCCGGCCGACCGCGTGCAGCTCGAGGGCGGGCATGCGCGCGATGCGCCATCCGAGCCGCCCACGCGAAGCCCGGATCACCCGGCGATGGAACCGCGAGAGCATCGTCATCGCCCGGTCGCCCCGGACGGCCCCGGTCGATGCCATGCCCCCGAGCCTACGCGCGTGCGAGCCCTCGCGCGCGGCGGGGTGGGCGCGGCAGGATGGTGCTCGTGGACGGACTGCCGCGGATCGCGCCCCCGCTGCCCGGGCGGGTGGTCGTCGAACAGCGCTGGCGCGACCTGGTGTTCCTGCACTGGCGGGTCGATCCCGCCCGGGTCCAGCCGTACCTGCCCGCGGGCACGCGCCCCGACGTCATCGACGGCGAGACGTGGGTGGGACTCATCCCGTTCGTGCTGGCGGACACGCGGTTCCCGCCGCTGCCGGCCCTCCACCGCGTCGGCACGTTCGTCGAGGTCAACGTGCGCCTCTACGCACGCGACGCCGCCGGACGGCGCGGCGTCGTGTTCCGCACGCTCGAGGCGGGGCGGCTCCTGCCGGTCCTGGCTGCCCGGATCGGCTTCGGCCTGCCGTACCACTGGGCCCGCGCGGGCGTCGTGCGACGAGCGGATGCCGACGGCCTCGAGCTCGACTTCCGGAGCCGACGTCACGGCCGCCGCGGTCCCGCCACCCGAATCCGGGCGCGTCTCGGCGAGCCCGTGCCGGACGACGCCCCGGATGCCGCGCTCGCGCACTTCCTCACCGACCGGTGGGGCTACCACGAACGCCATCTGGGCCGGACGACGTGGGCGCGCAACACCCATGAGCCGTGGCCGCTGCAGCGTGCGGAGTTGCTCGAGCTCGACGACGGCCTGCTCGCCGCATCGGGCTTCGGCGACCTCGCCGGTCGGCCCCCCGACTCCGTGCTGGCCTCGACGGGCGTCCGCACGGCCTTCAGTCGTCCGCGACCGATCCGTGCGTGGAACTGGTCGATCCCGCCCATCGGCGTCCAGCGGCCGGCGGGCGCCTGACCGCTACGGCTCGCAGACCCGTGCGGCGATCGCGGTCCGGGCCGCAGCCCGGCGTCCGGCTCAGCGCTGGCGCCGCTCGCGGACCCGCATGTTGGTCACGATGGGCGTGCCGACGAAGCCGTAGATCTCGCGCAGGCGACGCTGGATGAAGCGGCGGTAGCCCGGGTCGAGGAACCCGGTCGTGAACAGGACGAACGTCGGCGGACGGGTCGACGCCTGGGTGCCGAACAGGATTCGGGGCTGCTTGCCGCCGCGGACCGGGTGCGGGTGCTCCTGCGTGAGCTCGGTGAGGAACGCGTTGAACTTGCCGGTCGGGATCCGGGTGTCCCACGAGTCGAGCGCGGTCTCCAGGGCGGGGACGAGCTTCTCCAGGTGGCGACCGGTCTTCGCGGAGATGTTCACGCGCGGCGCCCACGCCACGTGGTGGAGGTCCTGCTCGATCTCCCGCTCGAGGTAGCGGCGGCGGTCGTCGTCGAGGAGGTCCCACTTGTTGTACGCGAGCACGAGCGCACGGCCCGACTCCAGTACGAGGTCGATGATCCTGACGTCCTGCTCGGA
Source organism: Agromyces arachidis (assembly GCF_052805135.1). Taxonomy (NCBI): domain Bacteria; kingdom Bacillati; phylum Actinomycetota; class Actinomycetes; order Micrococcales; family Microbacteriaceae; genus Agromyces; species Agromyces arachidis. Next base: position 15,856 of record NZ_JBRBDK010000015.1, on the reverse strand, counting down.
GATGGGCTGCGACACGTCGAGCAGCACGACCGCGACCTCGGCCTTCTCGAGGGCGGCCTGCGTGCGCAGCGACGCGTAGAAGTCGGCGCCCTGCTGCAGGTGCACGCGGCGGCGGATGCCGGCGGTGTCCACGAAGCGCCAGATCCTGCCGCCCAGCTCGATCTGCTCGTCGACCGGGTCGCGCGTGGTGCCGGCGAGCTCGTTGACGACCACGCGCTCCTCGCGCGCGGCCTTGTTCAGCAGGCTCGACTTGCCGACGTTCGGTCGGCCGAGGATCGCGACGCGACGGGGCCCGCCGAACTCCTCCTTGGCCACCGCGGAGACCTGCGGGAGGACCTTGAAGACCTCCTCGAGCAGGTCGGCCACGCCGCGGCCGTGCAGCGCCGAGACGGGGTGCGGCTCGCCGAGGCCGAGGTTCCACAGCGCCGCGGCCTCGGGCTCCTGGCGGGTGTCGTCGACCTTGTTCGCGACGAGGAAGACGGGCTTCTTGGTCTTGCGGAGCAGCCGGACGACGTGCTCGTCGGTCGCGGTCGCGCCGACCGTCGCGTCCACCACGAAGAGCACCACGTCGGACAGGTCGATCGCGACCTCGGCCTGCGCGGCCACCGACGCGTCGATGCCCTTCGCGTCGGGCTCCCACCCGCCGGTGTCGACGAGCGTGAAGCGGCGGTCCAGCCATTCGCCCTTGTACGAGACGCGGTCGCGGGTCACGCCGGGCGTGTCCTCGACGACCGCCTCGCGACGGCCGAGGATGCGGTTGACCAGCGCGGACTTGCCGACGTTCGGTCGACCCACGATCGCGATGACCGGCAGCGCGGGGAGGTAGCGGATGCCCTCCTCGCCCGCCTCGGAGAGTTCGAGGAGGTCGAGGTCCTCGTCGTCGAGGTCGTACTCGTCGAGGCCCGAGCGGAGCGCCGCGGCGCGCTGCTCGGCGAGCTCGTCGTCGACGCCGGCGAGTCGCTCGGCGAGGTCGTCGGCGGGGGCGTCGAACTCGTCGTCGCGGTCGGTCATGTCAGCTCCTGGAAGGTCTCGGCGTCGCGCGCGCGAGCGCACAACCTCTCTATTCAACCAGTACGAACCTGAGCGTCGCGGATGACGCCGAGCACCGCGTCGACGGTGCCGTCGAAGTCGAGGTCGGTCGAGTCGACGGTCACGACGCCGTCGGCGGCCCGCATGAAGTCGACGACCTTCGAGTCGGCGGCGTCGCGCGCGCGCAGCTGGGCGCCCGTGGCCTCGGCGGAGTGCCCCACGAGCTCGGCGGACCGGCGCGCCATGCGCACCTCCTCCGAGGCGGTGAGCAGGATGCGCGCCGGCGCGTCCGGCGCGACGACGGTGGTGATGTCCCGGCCCTCCACGACGATGCCATCGCGCTGCTCGGCGGCCATGATCGCCCGGAACACCTCGATGAGGTGCGCGCGCACCTCGGGCACGCGCGCGACCGCGCTCACGACCGCCGAGATGCCGGGTTCGCGGATGGCCTCGGTCACGTCGGTGGCGCCGACGTGCACGGCGTACCCGTGCGGGTCGGTGCCGATCCGGTAGTCGAACGAGTCGAGGCAGGCGACGACGGATGCCGCGTCCTCGGTGTCGACGTGCGACGCCGTCGCGTGCCAGGCCAGCGCCCGGTAGGCGGCACCGGTGTCGAGGAAGCCCCAGTCGAGGCGCCGCGCCACCTCCTTCGAGACGCTCGACTTGCCGCTGCCGGCGGGACCGTCGACGGCGACGACGAAGGGGTACTCGACGGGGTGGGATTCGTGCTGCACGTTCTAACCTGCGATCCGCCAGCCGCGTTCGGCCAGCTCGGTGGTGAGTCGGTCCGCCGCCTCGGGGAGCACGGCGATCTCGGCGAGTCCGACCTGTCGGCCGGGCGAGTGCTCGAGGCGGAGGTCTTCCAGGTTCACGCCGATCTCGCCGATCTCGGCCAGCAGCCTCGCGAGCTGGCCGGGACGGTCGTCGACCATGACGACGATGGTGGTGAACCGCTTGTCGGTGCCGTGCTTGCCCGGAAGCCGCTCGACGCCGGTGTTGCCGCCCGTCAGCTCCTCGGCCACCCGCCGCCTCGCTCCGGGGGCGGACGGGTCGGCGAGCGCGTCGATGAACCGGTCGAGGTCGTCGCGGTAGGCGAGCAGGATGTCGCGGACCGGCGCGGCGTTGGCCCCGAGGATCTGCACCCACAGGTCGGGGTCGCTGGCCGCCACCCGGGTCACGTCGCGGACCCCCTGCCCGGCGAGGCCGAGGGCGGCGTTCGGGGCGTCGACGAACCGACGCGCCATGATGCTCGACACCACCTGCGGCACGTGCGAGATGAGCGCGACGCCGCGATCGTGCGCCTCGGGCGTCATCTCGACGAGCGTCGCGCCGAGGTCGAGGATCAGGTCGTCGATCGCGCTCGCGCGCCGGTAGCTGATGTCGTCGTGCGCCGCGACCACCCACGGGCGGCCGGCGAACAGGTCGGCGCGCGCCGCGAGGGGTCCGCCGCGTTCGCGACCCGCAAGGGGGTGCGAGCCGATGTAGCGCGAGACGTCGGCCCCTGCCGCCTCGAGCTCGGCGAGGATCCCGGCCTTCACGCTCGCGACATCCGTCACGATCGCGTCGGGGAACGCGGCCAGCTCGGTCGCCACGACGGCGGCCGTGACGTCCGGCGGAACGGCGACCACGATGAGCTGCGGCGCATCGTCCGGGCCGGCCGGACGCCCCGCGCCGAGGTCGACGGCGATCGCGACGTGCGTCGGCGAGGCGTCGGCGAGGATCACGTCGATCCCCCGCGCCCTGAGCCCCAGCGCGACGCTGGTGCCGAGCAGGCCGGCGCCGACGACGCGGACGGGCCCGACCAGTCGTGACTCGACCACCTCAGCCGTTCCCCTTCCGCTGCGCGTCCGCGGCGCGCGCGATCGTGAGCAGCGCGCCGAGTTCGACTCTAGTCAACTCGCGCACGGCGCCCGACCTGAGCGTGCCCAGGTGCAGCGGGCCGAACTGGCGGCGCACCAGTTCGACGACGGGATGTCCGACGGCGTCGAGCATCCGGCGGACGATCCGGTTGCGCCCGGAGTGCAGCGTGACCTCGACCATCGTGTGCCCGGCGCCGGCCTGGGTCTGGATGATCTTCGCGCGGTCGGCGCGGATCGGACCGTCCTCGAGCTCCACCCCGTCCTTCAGCCGCTGGAGGGTCTGCGGGGTCATCCGCCCGCGCACCTTGGCGATGTACGTCTTCTCGACGCCGAACGACGGATGCGCCAGCACGTGGGCGAGCTCGCCGTCGTTGGTGAGCAGCAGCAGGCCGCTCGTGTCGCCGTCGAGCCGGCCGACGTTGAACACGCGCAGCTCGAGCGGGTCGGCGAACCGCCGCAGGTCGGGGCGGCCCTGCTCGTCGCGCATCGACGATACGACGCCGCGCGGCTTGTTGAGCATGTAGTAGCGCTTCTCCTGGTCGAGCTGCACCGCCGACCCGTCGACCGCCACCCGGTCGACGACGGGGTCGATCCGGGTGCCGAGTTCGGTGACGATCGCGCCGTTGACCTCGACCCGGCCCTCCGCGATCATCTGCTCGGCGACGCGGCGACTGGCCACGCCCGCCGCGGCGAGGGCCTTCTGGAGCCGGACCCCCTCGGGGGCCGCGGCGTCGCCGCCGGAGTGCTCAGGCGTGGTCACGTTCGAATCCCTCCTGGCCGCCGTCGAGCAGCGGCGAGATCGGCGGCAGCTCGTCGATGGACGAGACGCCGAGGTTCGTCAGCAGGAGGTCCGTCGTGCCGTACAGCACGGCCCCGGTCTCCTGGTCGGTGTCGACCTCGGTGATGAGCCCCCGGCCGAGCAGGGTGCGCACGACCGAGTCGACGTTGACCGCCCGGATCGACGCGATCGACGAGCGCGAGATCGGCTGCTTGTACGTGATCACCGCGAGCGTCTCGAGCGCGGCCTGCGACAGGCGCGTCGAGGTCTGCGCGGCGACCACGTCGGCGATGAGGCGGTCGTACTCGGCGCGGGCGTAGAACCGCCAGCCGCCGCCGACCTCTCGCAGCTCGAAGGCGCGTCGCACCCCCGTGCCGGCGGTCGACCCGCTCGCGTCGGTGCGCGGTTCGCCCGAGGCCGCTCCCCCGTCGTAGTCGGCCGAGAGGCGCGCGATCGCAGCCCTGACCTCGGCGAGCGGTCGTTGCACCGCCGCGGCGAGGTGCACGATCGACTGCGGCTCGTCGGCGATGAAGAGGATGGCCTCGAGGGCGCGGTCCAGGTCGAGGCGCGGCTGTCCCGGCACGTCGAGCGGCGTCGACACCGACACCTCGACGCCCTCGGGCCGCTCCGCGGCATCCGTGTCACTCGTCATAGTCGGCTCCCAGGCTCTCGAGTCGGTCGTCGGTCCAGCCGTCCCCGGCGGCCCATCGCAACGTCAGCTCGCCGAGCGGCTCGAGCTGGTCGAAGCCGATGGCGGCGTGCCGGTAGAGCTCGAGCACGGCGAGGAACCGCGCCACGACGATACCCGCACGGTCGACCCCGGCGATGAGTTGCCGGAACGTGACGGGGTCGCCGCGCCGCAGCACGGCGACGACGTGCGCCGCCTGCTCGCGGATCGAGACGAGCGGAGCGTGCAGGTGATCGAGCCCGACCATCGGGACCTCGCGGGGCGTGAGCGCCAGCATCGCGAGCGCGGCGAAGTCGTCGGGGCCGAGCGTCCAGCGCAGCTCCGGCGCGCGCCGGCGGAATCGCTCCTCGAGCCGGACGGTGCGCGCATGACGCAGCGACTCGGCCTCGATCCGCCCGCCGAACCAGCGCGCGGCCTCCTTGAACGCCCGGTACTGGAGCAGCCGGGCGAACAGCAGGTCGCGCGCCTCGAGCAGCGCCACGTCCTCGGCGTCGACCAGCTCGCCCTGGGGCAGGAGGCCGGCGACCTTGAGGTCGAGCAGGGTCGCCGCGACCACCAGGAACTCGCTCGCGCGGTCCAGGTCCTCGTTCGTCTCGATGCCGCGCAGGTAGGCGATGAACTCGTCGGTGACCGCGGACAGCGACACCTCGGTGATGTCGAGCTCGTGCTTGGCGATCAGGGAGAGCAACAGGTCGAACGGACCCTCGAAGTTCGCAAGGGCGACACGGAACCCGGCTTCGGGGCGGGCATCGTCGTGCGGTTCGCGACCGGCGGGCACGGCGGAGTCCGTCGCTCCGGCGCTCGCCGCGCCGTCCTCGATCGCCTCCCGCGTCGGCTCAGGCGACCGCGCCACGGTCGACCAGCTCCCGGGCGAGCTGACGGTAGGCGCGCGATGCCGGGTGCTCGGGCGCGAACTCGGTGATCGGGGTCGCGGCGACGGTCGCGTCGGGGAACTTGACCGTGCGCGTGATGACCGTCTCGAGCACCTGGTCGCCGAACGCCTCGACGACGCGTTCGAGCACCTCGCGCGAGTGCAGCGTGCGGGCGTCGTACATGGTCGCGAGGATCCCGTCGAGCGTGATCGCCGGGTTCAGCCGGTCGCGCACCTTGTCGATGGTCTCGATCAGCAGGGCCACGCCGCGGAGGGCGAAGTACTCGCACTCCAGGGGGATGATGACGCCGTGCGCCGCGGTCAGGGCGTTCACCGTGAGCAGGCCGAGCGACGGCTGGCAGTCGATCAGGATGACGTCGTAGTCGCCGGACACCTTGCGGAGCACGCTCGCGAGGATCTGCTCGCGTGCCACCTCGGTGACCAGGTGCACCTCGGCGGCCGAGAGGTCGATGTTGGCCGGGATCACGTCGAGCCCCTCGACCCCGGTCCGCTGGATGGCGTCGGCCGGCGAGACGCTGCGCGAGAGCAGCAGGTCGTAGATCGTCGGCACGTCGTGCGTCTGCACGCCGAGCCCGGCCGACAGCGCACCCTGCGGGTCGAAGTCGACGGCGAGGACGCGGCGGCCGTAGTCGGCGAGCGCCGCGCCGAGGTTGATGGTCGTCGTGGTCTTGCCGACGCCGCCCTTCTGGTTGCACAGCGCGATGATGCGCGCCGGGCCGTGGCCCGGGAGCGTGGGCGGTTCGGCGAACTCGCGGAGGGGGCGACCGGTGGGACCGAGATCCGACTCCAGCGTGGCGGTGCCGTCCGCCGGGTCGTAGGTCTCGTGGGTCACGGTGCGGTTCTCTCTCCGTCGTCGGCTGCGATGCTTGCTCGATTCTAGCGAGCGCGAGGGTGCGCAGCCGTGTACATCTCGCGGAGTGTATCGGCCGTGACCAGCGTGTAGATCTGGGTGGTGGCCACCGAGGCATGGCCGAGGAGCTCCTGCACGACGCGGACGTCCGCTCCGCCCGCGAGCAGGTGGGTGGCGAACGAGTGCCGCAGGGTGTGGGGCGAGACGGATGCCGCGACGCCGGCCCGCTCCGCGGCATCCTGCAGCACCTGCCACACCGCCTGTCGCGACATGCGGCGGCCGCGGGTGCCGAGGAACAGTGCGGGGGTCGCCGTGCCGCGCGCGGACAGCACGGGGCGCGACCGCACCAGGTACGCGTCGACGGCCCGGCGGGCGTAGCTGCCGACCGGGACGATGCGCTGCGTGCCGCCCTTGCCGAAGAGGCGCACCACCTCGTCGTCCAGCAGGTCGTCGACGTTCAGCGCCGTGACCTCGGAGACGCGGGCCCCGGTGGCGTAGAGCAGCTCGAGCAGCGCCACGTCGCGAAGGGCGGTCACGTCCTCGCCGATCCGCGCGGCGTCGATGATCGCGGCGACATCCTCGACGGGGATCGCCTTCGGCAGCCGCATGGGCTGCTTCGGGGGCCGCAGTTCGCGCGCCGGATCGGTTGGCGTGCGCCCCTCCTCGGCGAGGAACCGGTGCAGGCCGCGGACCGCGGACAGCACCCGGGCGATCGACGAGACGGCGAGGCGCGGCTCGCGCTCGCTGCCGAGATGGCGCAGGAACCCGGCGAGGTCGGCCTCCGTGGCCCGTTCGGGGCCCTCGATCCCCTGCGCGTCCAGCCAGGACCGGTAGATGGCGAGATCGCGCCGGTACGACGCGAGGGTGTTGCGCGCGAGGCCTCGCTCGACGGTGAGGTGCCGCAGGTAGTCCTCGACCGCGCGCTCGTCCACTAGGCCTCCGGGCGATGGGCGGGGTGCGCCGGCCACGGCGCGTCGGCCGGAGCGAGCGTCCGCCATCCGCGCGCACGGGCGGCGGCGGCCGCGAGCACGCCGATCGCCAGCGACGGGTTCCCCAGCCTGCGTCCGAGCACGGCGTCGACGCAGGCGTCGAGCGGAACCCACCGCACCTCCATGTCGGCCTCCTCGTGCTCGCGATCGAACGCCTCGTCGGCGTCGCCCACCCCGCGGGCGAGGAAGATCCGGATGGCCTCGCTGCTGCCGCCGGGCGTCGTGAAGTAATCCACGAGCACCGACCAGTCCGAAGCCACGAGGTCGGCCTCCTCGGCCAGTTCGCGTCGGGCCGCCTCGAGCGCCGGCTCGTCCGGCTGGTCGAGCAGCCCGGCGGGGATCTCCCAGTCGCGCGCGCGCACCGGGTGCCGGTACTGCTTGATCAGGAGCACCCGGTCGTCCTCGTCGAGCACGAGCACCGCGACGGCGCCGGGGTGGTCGACGTACTCCCGCTCGATGCGCAGGGCATCGTCGCCGTAGGCGAACGCGTCGCGGCGGACGTCCCAGATGCGGCCGTCGAAGACGGTCGTGCGCTCGAGCAGCGGCAGGTCGACGTACTCGTCGGCCGGGAACGACTCAGGCATTCTCGACGTCGAACAGGAGGCTCGCCTGCTGGCGCTCGAGTGCGGCCGCGACCAGCCCGCGGAAGAGCGGGTGCGCGTCGTTGGGTCGGCTGCGGAGCTCCGGGTGCGCCTGCGTGGCGACGTAGAACGGGTGGGTCTCGCGCGGCAGCTCGACGAACTCGACGAGGTGCCGGTCCGGCGACATGCCGGAGAATACGAGCCCGGCATCGGCGATGCGATCGCGGTAGGCGTTGTTCACCTCGTACCGGTGGCGGTGCCGCTCGGACACGTCCGTCGAGCCGTAGAGCCCGGCGACGATCGAGCCCTCCTCGAGCCGGGCCGGGTAGAGCCCGAGGCGCATCGTTCCACCGAGGTCGCCGCCGGCGATGATCTCGACCTGCTCCTCCATGGTCGCGATGACCGGGAACTCGGTGTCCGGGTCGAACTCGCTCGAGGACGCGCCGGGGAGGCCCGCGACGTTCCGGGAGTACTCGATGACCATGCACTGCAGGCCGAGGCAGAGCCCGAGGGTCGGGATCCCGTTCTCGCGGGCGAACTGCAGGGCGCCGAGCTTGCCCTCGATGCCGCGGACGCCGAATCCGCCGGGGACGAGGATGCCGTCGAGGTGGGAGAGCCGCTCCTTCGCCCCCTCGGGCGTGCGGCACTCGTCCGACGGGATCCACTCGATCCGCACCTTCGCCTCGTTGGCGAAGCCGCCGGCCCGGATGGCCTCGGTGACCGAGAGGTAGGCATCGGGCAGGTCGATGTACTTGCCGACCAGGCCGATGGTGACCTCGTGCTTGGGGTCGTGCACGACCTCCAGCAGGTCGCTCCAGCCCGACCAGTCGACGTCGCCGGCCTGCTCGCCGAGTCCGAGCGCATCGATGAGGTAGGCGTCGAGTCCCTGGTCGTGCAGCATCGTCGGGATGTCGTAGATGCTGGGCACGTCGACGGCGTTCACCACGGCGGCCTCGTCGACGTCGCACATCAGGGCGATCTTGCGCTTGTTGGCCTCGGTCACGGGGCGGTCGCTGCGCAGCACGAGCGCGTCGGGCTGGATGCCGATGGACCGAAGCGCCGCCACGGAGTGCTGCGTCGGCTTGGTCTTCTGCTCGCCCGAGGCGCCCATGAAGGGGACCAGCGAGACGTGGACGAAGAACACGTTCTTGCGCCCCAGCTCGTGGCGGACCTGGCGGGCGGACTCGATGAACGGCTGCGACTCGATGTCGCCGACCGTGCCGCCGATCTCGGTGATGATCACGTCGGGCTTCGGCGTCTCGGTCGCCTGCAGGCGCATCCGGCGCTTGATCTCGTCGGTGATGTGCGGGATCACCTGCACGGTGTCGCCGAGGTACTCGCCGCGGCGCTCCTTGGCGATGACGGTCGAGTAGATCTGGCCCGTCGTGACGTTCGCCGCCTGCGAGAGGTCGATGTCGAGGAAGCGCTCGTAGTGGCCGATGTCGAGGTCGGTCTCGGCGCCGTCGTCGGTCACGAAGACCTCGCCGTGCTGGAACGGGTTCATCGTGCCCGGATCGACGTTCAGGTACGGGTCGAGCTTCTGCATCACCACCCGCAGTCCCCGCGCCGTGAGCAGGTTGCCGAGGCTCGCCGCCGTCAGGCCCTTGCCCAGAGACGAAACCACACCTCCGGTCACGAAGATGTGCTTGGTCACGGTCTCCGTGAGGTCAGTGTTCGAAATGTCTGCGCCGCGATCTTCCACCACGGGCTTGTAGTCTATGCGACTCCCGGCTGAGAATGCCCCGACATTCCCTGCGGATGTCGGATCGACGTGATCACCCGGGCGTGTCGATGCGTCGGCGGCACGGGATCAGGCGGCCGGGTCCTCCGCGATCTCGAGCAGTTCGCGGGCGTGCGCGAGTCCGCTCTCCGAATCGGCGAGACCAGACAGCAGGCGGGCCATCTCGGCCTCCCGCTCGCCGCCCTGCAACTGCCGGACGCTCGAGGCGGTCACGCGCCCGTCGGTGCCCTTCACCACGCTCAAGTGGTTCGTGGCGAACGCCGCGACCTGCGCGAGGTGGGTGACGACGATGACCTGGGCGCGTTCGGCCAGCCGCGCGAGCCGTCGGCCGATCTCGATCGCCGCAGCACCCCCGACGCCGGCGTCGACCTCGTCGAAGACGAACGTGGGCACCGGATCGGCCCCGGCGATGACCACCTCGATCGCGAGCATCACCCGCGCGAGCTCACCTCCGGAGGCCCCCTTCGACACCGGACGGGGTTCGGCACCCGGATGGGGCCGGAGCAGGATCGAGACCTGGTCCTGCCCGTTCGGCCCGGGCTCGGGCGCGCGCTCGACCGACACGGTGAGCTCGGCGTCGGGCATCGCGAGCGCCGCGAGCTCGGCGGTCACCGAGGCGGCCAGGCGTCCGGCCGCCGAGGAGCGGAGGCCGCTCACGCGGTCGGCGAGCTCGGCGACCTCGGCGACGCGACGCTCGACGGCCTGCTCGAGGACGGCGATGCGGTCGTCGTCGCCGTCGAGTTCGACGAGCCGGAGCCCGCCGTCGTGCCGGAACGCGAGCACCGCCTCCATCGACCCGTGGCGTCGGACGAGGCCGGCGAGCACGGACCGGCGCTCCTGCACCGTCTCGAGCTCGGCGGCACCGTCGGCGTCGAGGCCGGCGAGGTACCCGGAGAGCTCGGCCGCAGCGTCGGCGAGCGCGAACCCGGCGCCGGCGACCGCCTCGGCGATCGGGGCGAGCGCCGGGTCGTGCGCGACGACGCGGTCGACGTGACGGCGTGCGGCCTCGACCAGCGTCACCGCATCGGGCGTGTCGTCGGCGGGCGCCTCGGCGGAGACGAGTTCGCGCGCCTGGGCGGCGGCAAGCCGGAGGTCTTCGAGGTTGGTGAGCCGGTCGGCCCGCTCGGCGAGTGCGGCGTCTTCGCCGGGCTGGGGGTCGGCGGCCTCGATCTCCTCCAGTGCGCGGCGGAGTTCGTCGGCCTCCCTGGCCCGGGCGTCGTGCGCGTCGCGGAGCGCGGTCAGCTCGTCGGCGTCGGACCGCCAGGCGCGGTAGGCCGCGCGGTAGTCGCCCAGGGCCGCTGCGAGTTCCGCTCCGGCGAACCGGTCGAGCGCCTCGCGCTGCGCGGTGGTCGAGCGGAGTCGCTGCTGGTCGGCCTGCCCGTGCACGACCACGAGGTGGTCGGCCAGTTCGGAGAGCACGCCGACGGGCGCGCTCCGTCCGCCGACGATCGCCCGGCTGCGGCCCTCGGCCGACACCGCACGGCCGAGCAGCAGTTCGCCGTCGTCGAGGTCTCCGCCCGCGTCGGCGACGCGCTCGCCGACCGGTCCGGCGTCGTCGAGCAGCCAGCGACCCTCGACCCACGCCTGCTTCGCGCCGGCGCGCACGGTCGCGGCATCCGCTCGCGCACCGAGGAGGAGCCCGAGCGCGGTGACGACCATGGTCTTGCCGGCACCGGTCTCGCCCGTCACCGCGGTGAACCCCGGGCCGAGGGGCAGCGTGGCCTCGGCGATTACGCCGAGGTCGCGGATCGCGAGTTCCTCAATCATCGGCGACCGGCCCCTTCCAGCCCGTCACCGGAAGCTGGAACTTGTTCACCAGCCGGTCGGTGAACGGCGCCTGGTGCAGGCGCGCCAGGCGCACGGGGACGGGCGACCGACGGACGATCACCCGAGAGCCGGGAGGCAGTTCGAACATGCGACGGCCGTCGCACCAGATGACCGCCGCGGTCTCGGTGCGCTCGAGCACCTCCACGGCGAGCGACGAGTCGGGTCCGACGACGAGGGGCCGAGCGAAGAGGGCGTGCGCACTGAGCGGGACGAGCAGCAGCGCCTCGACCGCCGGCCAGACCACGGGCCCGCCCGCCGAGAACGAGTAGGCGGTCGACCCGGTCGGCGTGGACATGACCACGCCGTCGCAGCCGAATGACGAGAGGGGGCGGCGGTCGACCTCGATCACCACCTCGAGCATGCGCTCGCGCTCGGCCTTCTCGACCGTCGCCTCGTTCAGCGCCCAGCTCTCGTACACGACCTCGTCGCCGACCTTGGCCCGCACGGAGAGCGTCATGCGCTCCTCGACCGTGTAGTCGCGGGCGAGCGCGCGCCCGACCGTGTAGCCGAGGTCGTCGCGTTCGCTCTCCGCGAGGAACCCGACGTGCCCGAGGTTCACGCCGAGCAGGGGAACCGGGTGGTCGCGCGTGAGCTCGGCGGCACGGAGGATGGTGCCGTCGCCGCCGAGCACGATGACGAGCTCGAGGTGCTTCGGCGAGACCTCCTCGAAGCGGCGCACCACGCCCTCCAGCTCGGGCAGGTGCCGGAGCACGTCGTGCCACTGCTCGGCCGCGATCACGGGCACGGCGCCCGCGGCGACCAGCTGCCCGCACACGTCGGCCGTGGCCTCGAGGGCGGACTGCCGACCGGTGTGGGACACCACGAGGAAATGCCGTGCCTCACTCACGCCGTCACGCCTCCCGTCGCTTCTCGGACCCGACCCGACCATTCTGACGGATCGGCGCCTCGGGACGGGCTGAGCAGGACCAGCACCTCGCGATTGCCGTGCGTCCCCGCGATTGGGGAGGACAGCACGCCCGCCGTCCGCAGTCCCAGGTCGTGGGCGGCCCACAGCACGTTCATCACCGCGTCGCCGCGCGCGGCGGGGTCCCGCACGACGCCCTCTCGCGTGCCGCTCCGCCCCACCTCGAACTGCGGCTTCACGAGCAGGACGAACTCCGCGTCGGCGGCGGCCGTCTCGCGCAGCGCCGGCAGCACGGTCACGAGCGAGATGAAGGACAGGTCGCCGACGACGAGCGCCGGGCGTTCGACGACCCCGGTCAGCCGCGCGAGCTCGGCGGCGTCGAGGTGCCGCACGTTGCACCCCTCGACCACGACGAGCCGGTCGACGTCGCGGAGCTCCGGCGCGAGTTGCCCGTGGCCCACGTCGACCGCGAGGACGGTCCGGGCCCCGCGCTCGAGGAGCACCTGGCTGAAGCCGCCGGTCGAGGCACCCGCGTCGAGCACCACCAGGTCGCGCGGGTCGACGCCGAAGGCGTCGAGCGCCGCGATCAGCTTGTGCGCCGCTCGGCTGACGTAGTGGTCGGCCTCGGCGACCTCGAGCACCGCGTCGTCGCCCACGCGGTGCGACGGCTTCGTGACCGGGCGGCCGTCGACGCTCACGACGCCCGCCGCGATGAGGGACGCGGCATGCGTGCGCGAGCGCGCGAGCCCCCGTGCCGAGAGCGCGGCGTCGAGCCGCTCACCGGCCGCGGTCATTCGGAGGCGCGAGCCGGATCGGATCGCTCGAGCTCACCGCGAAGGCGCTCGGCGAGGGCGTCGAACTGCGGCGCGCGCTCGTCGAGCGGCGCGGCCTCGATGCCGGCGAGGGCATCGGCAGCGGAGGCCGCCGTGTCGTGGCCGGGCAGGCCGACCTCGTCGGGGTCCAGATCTCCAGTGCTCACCCCTCAACGGTAGCGGGCACCCACGACAGCAACCGCACCGACACCGCGCAGGACCGCGCCCTCAGCGGTAGAGCCGCTCCGGGACGTCGAGCGCGTGGATCGCGGTGCCGCACTCCCAGATCGCGAGGCACGCCGCGCGCAGCAGGTCCAGCGGCCGGTCGCCGTCGCGTTCGATCACGACCGTCCTGCCCTCGACGCGCACCGACGCCCGACCGACGCGCACGGCGCCGCGACGGCGCTCCGCGATCGGGTACGGCTCGTGCAGCCCGCGCAGGTCGTCCAGGATGAACTCGGGTCGGCTCGCGGCATCCGCTGCCAGGACCTGCTTCGCACGGTCGATGCCGGTGAGCACGACCGCCGAGGCGATGCCGGCGCGGTTCGCGCCGCGGATGTCGGTGTCGAGCCGATCGCCCACCATCAGCGGGTTCGAGGCGCCGAACCGCTCGCGCGCCACGTCGAAGATCGGCGTCTCGGGCTTGCCGGCGACGTCCGGGAACCGCCCGGCGGCCGTGTGCACGGCGGACACGAGCGTGCCGTTGCCCGGCGCGATGCCGCGCTCCACCGGGATCGTCCAGTCCATGTTCGTCGCGATCCAGGGGATGCCGCCCGGCTCCCCCGGTCCCCCGTGCGCGTTGAGTGCGAACGCGGCCTCGGCGAGGTGTCGCCAGCCCACGTCGGGGTGGAATCCCTGCATCACGGCATCGGGCGCGTCCTCCGCGGACCGCGTGACGCGATATCCGCCGCGTTCGAGTTCGCTGACGATGCCGTCGCCCCCCACCACCAGCACGAGCGCTCCGGGAGCGACGGCGGCCGAGAGCAGGCGCATGGCCGCCTGGGGCGAGGTCACGACGTCGCCGGCGGCGACGCGCAGCCCGAGCGACGCGAGGTGGGTCGCGACCTGCTCGTCGCTGCGGGAGGCGTTGTTCGTGATGTAGCCGACCGGCATCCGCTCGGCGACGCGGTTCAGGCTCTCGACGGCGTGCGGCAGCGCATCGGGGCCTGCGTAGACCACGCCGTCGAGATCGGCGAACACGGCATCGACGCCGTCGAGCGGCGTGGCGCCGGGCTCACGCCGAGCGAACAGCGGGGTCATGCGCGATCGGACCCGGTCTCGTCGTTCCCGGTGACGCCCGGCTCCGCGCCCGCGGTCTCGGCGAGGATCGCCGCCACGTCGGGTTCGATCGCGTCGGCCGGGTCCCCCGCGTCCGCGGGTTCGTCTGCCGGCCGCGGCTCGTCCGGAAGGTCGGTCGCCGACATGCTCGGGCCGGCCTCGCGGTCGGGTGCGTCGGCCGCCGAGGGCCCGTCGACGGCGTCATCGAGCTCGTACACCTCGACGAGGTCGGCGTCGTCGCCCGCGAGCGCCGCCTCGGCTCGCTGCGCGCGCTCGCGCCACGACGCGGAATCCGCGGACCGGCCGAGTTCGTCGAGCACCTCGGCATAGGCGGAGAAGAGCGCGGGGCTGTAGGAGAAGGCGCGATCGGGGTCGAGCTGCGGGATCTCGAGCTCGGCCAGCGCGAGCTCCGGCTGCCCCAGGTCGAGTCGGGCGCCGGACATCGCGATCGCCAATGCGACCTGGACGGATGCCGGCAGCGTCGAGCGGTCGACCGATCGTCCCAGTTCCAGGGCGCGATCCGGTCGGCCGACGCCGCGCTCGCTGTCGACCATGAGGGGAAGCTGCTCGTCGCTCCCCGAGATCCGGCGGAACGTCCGCAATTCGCGGAGTGCGAGGGCGAAGTCGCCGGTCGCGTACGCGGTGATCGCGAGCGTCTCCCGCACCACGCCGATCCGGCCGGCTCGCCGCGACGCCGACAGCGCGTGCCGGTGGGCGAGTGCGGGATCGTCCTCGAGCGCTTCGGCGGCGGCGACCAGGTGCCGGGCGACCCAGTCCGCGTTCTCCTTGGTCAGCGTCTTCAGCTCCGCGCGCGCACCGCGGTCGAGGTCGCGCGCTTCGATGCGCTCGGGCACCTCCGGATCGTCGTGGCGCGGACGCACCTGGAGGTCGGCAGCCCCATGGGCAGCCGGTCGGCGGCTGGCGTCGGCCCCGGAACGGCGGTCGCCGTCGCGGGCGGGACGCGAACCGTAGGACTTCCGCTCGCCGTCGCGACCGTACGTCTTCCGCTCGCCATCGCGCGCCGGGCGCGAACCGTACGACTTCCGCTCCCCATCGCGATCGGGACGCGAACCGTACGACCTCCGCTCCCCATCGCGCGCCGGGCGCGAACCGTACGACTTCCGATCGCCGTCCCGACCATACGGCTTCCGATCGCCATCGCGATCGGGACGCGAACCGTACGACTTCCGCTCACCGTCGCGACCGTACGACTTCCGCTCACCGTCACGATCGGGACGCGAACCGTACGACTTCCGCTCGCCGTCGCGACCGTACGACTTCCGCTCGCCGTCACGACCGTACGACTTCCGCTCGCCGTCACGACCGTACGACTTCCGCTCGCCGTCGCGCGCCGGACGCGAACCGCCGGCTCGTTCGCCGGCCTTCCGCGGCGCACGGGACCGCTCTCGATCCCCGCTCGCTCCGCGCGGTCGTCCATCCTGGCCGGAGCGTTCCTCGCCCGAGCCGTGCTGCGTCGAATCGCTCACGAATCTTCCTGTCGTGTGGGGAGCCGTCGTGGACTCAACCGTACTGCGGAGCCGGAGCTCGCGCCTTAAACGAAGAATGGCCACCCGCCGGCGCTCGCAATTGAACGCTGGGGGTGGCCACTCTGCAATGTATGTCCGGCGGTGTCCTACTCTCCCACAGGGTCGCCCCTGCAGTACCAT
>NZ_JBRBDK010000014.1:0-33662 GCF_052805135.1 Agromyces arachidis | reverse complement strand
CGGTGGGGTGGGGAGGGGGGAGTCGGGTCAGGGGGTCGAGGGGGGCGCGCCGGCGGTGCGGCGTCGCGCCGGCCGCTCGGCTGCGGGGAGCACGAGGGGGCCGGTGCGACGGGCGGCGACGTGCGCACCGACCGGGCCGTCCTCGCGGGCGACGTCGATCGGGCGGGTGATCGGCACGGCGATCGCCGCGGTGGGCGGCTCGGCGTAGTCGAGGCCGAACCGCGGCATCCACCCCTCGACCGGATGGCGCACCACGCGCAGTCCGCGTGCGACCACGAGCCACGCGAGGCCGACCAGCGCCGCGATCCCCGCGGCGACCGCGGCGACGCCGAGGGCCCAGCGCGGACCCCAGGCGTTCGCCACGGCACCCACGATCGGCGCGCCCACGGGCGTGCCGCCCGACAGGATCGCCATGTAGAGCGCCATCACCCTGCCGCGAAGCAGCGGGTCGGTCGTGGTCTGCACGTACGCGTTCGCGGTCGTGAGCATCGTGACCGCACCGAACCCGATGAAGACGGTGGATGCCGCGAACAGCCAGTACGCGGGCATGACCGCCGAGACCGCCACGGCCGCGCCGAACAGCCCGGCGGCGACGATGATGATGCGCAGGCGCGCGCGGGCGCGCCGGGCGGCCATGAGCGCGCCGGTCAGCGAGCCGATCGCGAGGATCGAGTTGAGCAGCCCGTACTCGCCGGCGCCGCGGCCGAACTCGACCGCCATGGTGGAGGAGAAGATCGGGAAGTTCATGCCGAACGCACCGACGAGGAAGACGATGGCGAACACGACCACGAGGTCGGGCCGCCCGGCGACGTAGCGGAACCCGGCGACGAAGGCGCCGCGTTCCCGCGTGGGCCGCGGCATCCGCCGCAGGCGCGAGCCGCGCAGCTTCGCGAGCGCGACGAGGACGGCGACGAACGTGATCGCGTTGATGACGAACACCCACCCGGTGCCGACGAGCACGATGAGCACCCCGGCGAGGGCGGGGCCGATCATGCGCGCCGCGTTGAACGATGCCGAGTTCAGCGCGACCGCGTTCGACATGTCCGACGACGACACGAGGTCGGCGACGAACGTCTGCCGCGCCGGGATGTCGATCGCGTTGACCACGCCGAGCAGGCCCGCGAAGACGTAGAGGTGCCAGAGTTCCGCGTGCCCGAGGATCAGCAGCAGGCCGAGCGCGAGTCCGAGCGCCATGAGCGCCGACTGCGTGAACATCAGGATCCTGCGACGCTCGAAGCGGTCGGCGATGAGGCCGGTGACGGGCACGAGCAGCAGCTGCGGCGCGAACTGCAGCGCCATCGTGACGCCGACGGCGAGGGCGTCGTTGTCGGTGAGCTCGGTGAGCACGACCCAGCTCTGGGCCGTGGCCTGCATCCACGCGCCGATGTTGGAGACGAGCGCGCCGATGAACCAGATGCGGTAGTCGACTGAGGCGAGGGAACGGAACATGGATCTCACTGGTCGGTGAGCCTCCTGAGGATGTCGGTGGCGGCGGCGAGCGTGTCGCGCTCGTCGGGGGTGAGGGTGGCGAACCGCTTGGCGAGCCAGGCGTCGCGACGGCGTCGGGTCTCGCGGACGATCGCCTCGCCCTCGTCGGTCGTGCGGAGCAGGACCTTGCGGCCGTCGTCGGGCGAGCCCTCGCGGACGAGCAGGCCCGAGTCGACGAGGCAGTTCACGGTGCGGTTCATCGACGGGGGAGTGACCCGTTCGAGCTCGGCGAGCCGACCGGGCGTGAGCGGGCCCTCGCTCGCGGTCCAGGCGAGCGCGGCGTACTGGGTCGCGCTGAGCTCGGCGTCGGCGCGCTCCTGGCGGATGCGACGGGCCAGCCGCATGACGGCGAGGCGGAGCTCGGTGCTCTGCTCGGCGAGCGGCGTGCGACGCGTGCGGGCCGGCGCGGGCGCCTGGGTGATGGTGTCGGTCACATCGTTAGCCTAACAAATTAGCGTAGCTAATGATTCCCGGCGTTCGAGGCCGATTCCCGTCCGACGCGTGTCGGTAACCGGACTGAAACACCCGGCTGGAAACGTAGGCGCATGGGAAGCCTCTTCGACGGGTATGCGGCGACGCGGTCGCGCAAGCGGAGCCGGGTCCGGCCGTGGGACGAGATGTTCCCCGCCGACGCCGTGACGGTGCGCGAGCCCTACCGCGAGCTCTATCCCGCGCTCGCCCGCATGACGCAGGACGAGCTGCGCGGACGCACCGATGCGCTCGCGAGCAGCTACCTGGCGCAGGGCGTCACGTTCGACTTCGCCGGCGAGGAGCGGCCCTTCCCACTCGACGCCGTCCCCCGGGTCATCGGCGCGGGCGAATGGAACGTGGTCGAGGCGGGCGTCGCGCAGCGCGTGCGGGCCCTCGAGCGCTTCCTCGGCGACGTGTACGGCCGCCAGGACGTCGTCCGCGACGGCGTGATCCCGGCCGCGCTGATCAGCTCGTCGACGCACTTCCACCGGCAGGCCGCCGGGATCGAGAGCGCGAACGGCGTGCGCATCCACGTGGCCGGCATCGACGTCATCCGCGACGAGCGCGGCGACTGGCGGGTCCTCGAGGACAACGTCCGGGTGCCGAGCGGCGTGAGCTACGTCATCTCGAACCGCCGCGTCATGGCGCAGACCCTGCCGGAGCTGTTCACCTCGATGCGGGTCCGCCCGGTCGGCGACTATCCCAACAGGCTCCTGCAGGCGCTGCGGGCCAGCGCGCCCGAGGGCGTCGACGACCCCACCGTCGTGGTGCTCACCCCCGGCGTCTACAACTCGGCCTATTACGAGCACACCCTCCTCGCCCGGCTCATGGGCGTCGAGCTCGTCGAGGGGCGCGACCTCTTCTGCTCGGGCGGACGCGTGTGGATGCGTACGACCGCCGGACCCACCCGCGTCGACGTCATCTACCGGCGCGTCGACGACGAGTTCCTCGATCCGCAGCAGTTCCGCCCGGACTCGGTGCTCGGCGCTCCCGGGCTCATGCTCGCGGCGCGCCTCGGCCACGTGACCATCGCGAACGCGGTCGGCAACGGCGTCGCCGACGACAAGCTCGTCTACACCTACGTTCCCGACCTCATCAGGTACTACCTCGACGAGGAGCCGGTCCTGCCGAACGTCGACACCTGGCGTCTGGAGGAGCCCGAGGCGCTCGCCGAGGTGCTCGACCGACTCGACGAGCTCGTCGTGAAGCCCGTCGACGGGTCGGGCGGCAAGGGCCTCGTGGTCGGGCCGGATGCCTCGAAGTCGACGCTCGCCGAGTTGCGCGGCCGACTGCGCAAGGACCCGCGGGGCTGGATCGCCCAGCCGGTCGTGCAGCTCTCGACGCTCCCGACGCTCGTCGAGGACGGCATGCGTCCCCGGCACGCCGACCTGCGGCCGTTCGCGGTGAACGACGGCGACGACGTCTGGGTGCTGCCCGGCGGGCTGACGCGCGTCGCCCTGCCCGAGGGGCAGCTCATCGTGAACTCGAGCCAGGGCGGCGGGTCGAAGGACACCTGGGTGCTCGACGACTCGGTCACGACGGGCCCGATCGCGGGGCTCGTGCCCAGCCCTCGGCCGGAGGTGCTCGGCAGCGTCCACGGCGCCGGCGGGCGGATCGGCACCGTCGTCGCGGACCAGGCGACGGGCCTTGCGAGCACGCCCGCCACCGCGACGGGGATCGCCAACGCCGCCGATCCGATCGCCGAGGCCGACCAGGCCGCGCACCACCGGGGCCATCGGCCCGAGTCCTCGCCGCAGGACGAGGACGCCCCGATCCGCCAGCAGCAGCAACAGCAACAGCAGGGCCCGTCCCGCCCGCGCACCCGACCGGAGGTGTCGTCATGCTGAGCCGCATCGCCGAGAGCCTGTTCTGGATCGGCCGCTACATCGAACGCAGCGACGGCACCGCCCGGATCATCGACGTGCACCTGCAGCTCCTCCTCGAGGATCCGTGGATCGACGAGGCCTCCGCCTGCCGCGCGATCCTGGCGGTCATGGGCAGCGAGCCCGACGCGGACGCCGCGCTCGGACCGTCGGACGTCATCGCGCTCCTCGCGGTCGACCCGAGCCATCCGGCGTCGATCGCCCACTCGGTGATCGCGGCCCGCGAGAACGCGCGACGCGCCCGCGAGATCGTGTCGACCGAGCTGTGGGAGGCGCTGAACCACACCTACGCGCGGATGCCGCGGCACGTGGCAACCGACAAGACCCACGAGTTCTTCCGCTGGGTCCGCGATCGGTCGGCGCTCGCGATCGGGGTGGTCGACTCGGCATCGAGCCGCGACGAGGCGTGGCACTTCTTCAACCTCGGCCGCTCGATCGAACGCGCCGACATGACCGCGCGGCTGCTCGCGACCCGGTCGCTGACCGAGGCGAGCGGCCCGAGCTGGACGACGATCCTCCGCAGCTGCGGGGGCTACGAGGCCTACCTCCGCAGCTACCGCGGGGTGCCCTCGACGCTCTCGGCGGCGGAGTTCCTGCTGCTCGACCGACTGTTCCCGCGGTCGATCATCTCCAGCGTGATCCGCGCCGAGGAGTCGCTCCGCGAGATCGACCCGCGAGCCGGTCGCGTCGGCGTGACCGACCAGGCGCAGCGGCTGCTCGGGCAGATCCGCTCCGAACTCGAGTACCGGCCGATCGGCGACATCCTGTTCGACCTGGCCGGCAACATGGAACGCGTCCAGGAGGTCGTCTCGGCGGCGAGCGACGCGATCCGGCAGCGCTACTTCCCGACGAGCGTCGTGCCGGTCTGGACCGGGGAGGTCTCGTGAGTCGGCTCCGCATCGTCCACCGCACCGGGTTCGCCTACGCCGAGGAGGCCACGGCGTCGTACAACGAGGCGCGGATGCTCCCGCACTCCGGCGGGGAGCAGTTCGTGCTGCACGCGAGCCTCGACATCCGCCCCGGTGCGACGCAGCACGCCTACCTCGACTATTGGGGCACGCGAGTGTCGACGTTCGAGGTCCTCACCCCGCATCGCGAGCTCTCGGTCACCGCTACGAGCGTCGTCGAGGTGCGGCCGCTGCCCGTCCGCCGGCAGGAGCCGAGCTGGGACGAGCTCGTCGGGATCCGGACCTCGAGCGTGCCGTTCATCGAGTACACCACCCAGACGGATGCCACGCAGCCGCCGCCCGAGGTCGCCGCACTCGCCGCGGAGATCGCGGCCGAGGGCATGCCGGTCGGTGAGACCGCGCTCGAGATCTCCCGCGCGATCGGCGACGCCGTCGAGTACGTGACGGGCGTGACCGCCGTGAACTCGACGGCGCGAGAGGCCTGGACCGAGCGGAAGGGCGTCTGCCAGGACATCGCGCACCTCGCGGTCGGTGCGCTGCGCTCGGTCGGCATCCCGGCCCGGTACGCCTCCGGCTACCTGCACCCCGACCGCGAGGCCCCCGTCGGCGTCACGGTGACCGGCGAATCGCACGCGTGGGTCGAATGGTTCGCCGGGTCGTGGCGCGGATACGACCCCACGAACCTCGCCGAGGTCGGGGAACTGCACGTGCTGGTGGGCCGCGGCCGCGACTACGCCGACGTCGCTCCGCTCCGCGGGGTGTACGCGGGCCCCTCGTCGTCCGAGCTCTTCGTGTCGGTGGAGGTGACGCGCGAGTCCTGACGGCCGACCCCCGCCCGCGAGTCCCCGCGCGACGAGGGTCGGTCCTGCGAGGATGGGCGCATGCCGACGTTCACCGACCCGCAGGGCGTGCGAATCCACTACGAGTCCTGGCGCGTGCCCGACCCGGTCGCGGTGGTGCAGCTCGTGCACGGCGTCGGCGAGCACATCGGCCGCTACGGCGAACTCGTCGAGGCGCTGAACGCCGCCGGCTACTCCGTGTGGGCCGACGACCACCGCGGGCACGGGCAGACCGGGTTCGAGCAGCACGGCGGCGACCTCGACCGCATGGGCCGCCTCGGGCCGGGCGGGCTGCGGGCCGCGATCGACGACGTGCACCGCTTCACCGGTGTCATCCGGGAGACCGAGGGGGACGATCTGCCGCTCGTGCTGCTGGGGCACTCGTGGGGGTCGCTCATGGCGCAGATCATCCTCAACCGGCACGCCGACGACTACGACGCGGTCGTGCTCACGGGCACCGCCTACCGGATGCCGCCCCACATGAACTCCGGCGACCTCAACCGTCGGCACCGGCACCTCGGCACCACGGGGCTCGAATGGCTCTCGCGCGACCCGGCCGTCGCCGAGGCGTTCGTGCGCGACCCGTACACGACCGACGTGCCGCTGCAGCAGCTCTTCGGCCTCATCGAGGCGGCGCGGCTGCTCGGCCGGCCGAGGCGGGGCCTGCCCGTCGAGCTGCCGCTGCTGATCATGATCGGCTCCGAGGACACGCTCGGCGGGGAGCGGAGCGCCGTGAAGCTCGCGAACGCGTACGCGCGGCGGTCGGGGCTCGTCGACGTGACGCTCGTCGTCTACGACGGCGCCCGCCACGAGATCTTCAACGAGACGAACCGCGAGGAGGTCCGCGCCGACCTCGTGCGCTGGCTCGACGAGCGCTTCGCCGTCGACTGACCGGCGGCGGCGGTCAGGGGCGCGGCGGGATGTTGAAGCCGAGCAGCCGCGCGCGCCGCTCGCCGCCCAGCTCCTCGAACCGCACGATCGTCGGCGCGCAGTTCTCGACGACCGGGAACAGGTCGCGGTAGCGGTCCGGGTCGATGCCGAGCAGTTCGCACAGCACCAGCCGCATGAGCGTCGCGTGCGTCACGACGAGCACCCGGCCGTGCGGGAACTCGTCGGCCAGCTCGAGCAGCGCCGGCAGCGCCCGGGCGATGCCCTCGACCCCGGCCTCGCCGGCGGGCATCGGCTGACGTGCCGGGTGCCGTTCGAACGAGGCCCACTCGGCCGGCATCCGTTCGTCGAGCTCGGCGGGGGTGAGCCCCTCGCCGGTGCCGAAGTCGATCTCGACGAGCCGGGCATCGAGCCGGAGTTCGAGGCCGGTGGCCGCCGCCGACGGTTCCGCGGTGAGGCGCGCCCGCAGCATCGGCGAGGCGACGACCGCCGACAGCCGTGCCCGCGCCGACCATTCGGCCAGCTCGTCGGCCTGCACGAGGCCGTGGTCGGTGAGCTCCACGTCGGAGGAACCCGCGTAGCGGTGCTCGGCGTGCCAGACCGTCTCGCCGTGGCGGGCCAGGAAGAGCGTCGTCATCGCGGCATCCGTTCTCTCGGTGCGTGGGTCGTCCCGTCGCCGAGCCTACGCTCGTGGGTCCGGCATCCGTAGGCTTGGTCGCATGCACGGTGAGTACAAGGTTCCGGGCGGCAAGCTCGTGGTGGTCGACTTCGACGTGGTCGACGGGGCGATCCGCGACGCGCGGGTGGCGGGCGACTTCTTCCTCGAGCCGGATGAAGCGCTGGACGACCTGAACCGGGCGCTCGACGGGCTGCCCGCGGCATCCGACGCCAAGCAGATCGCCGCGGCGATCGCCAAGGGACTCCGGCCCGACGCCGTCATGCTCGGGTTCTCGGCCGAGGCGATCGCGGTGGCGGTGCGCCGCGCGATGACGGACGCCCGGACCTGGTCGGACTACGAGTGGGAGATCGTGCACGACCCGGCCTTCCCGCCGCGCCTGCACCTGGCGCTCGACGAGGTGCTCGCGTCGCGCGTCGGCGAGGGGCGGCGCAAGCCCACGCTGCGGTTCTGGGAGTGGGAGGAGTCGGCCGTCGTGATCGGCTCGTTCCAGTC
Organism: Agromyces arachidis; assembly: GCF_052805135.1. Classification (NCBI taxonomy): domain Bacteria; kingdom Bacillati; phylum Actinomycetota; class Actinomycetes; order Micrococcales; family Microbacteriaceae; genus Agromyces; species Agromyces arachidis. Next base: position 26,014 of record NZ_JBRBDK010000014.1, on the reverse strand, counting down.
GGTGCGCAATGAAGTCGACCCGGATGGCGCCGCCCGCCACGGCTTCGACGTCGTCCGGCGCATCTCGGGCGGCGGCGCGATGATGATGGAGAAGGGCAACGTCGTCACCTACTCGCTGTACGTGCCGGCCGAGCTGGTGCAGGGCATGAGCTTCGCCGACTCGTACGCGTTCCTCGACGACTGGGTGCTGCAGGGCCTGCGCTCGATGGGCATCGAGGCCACGTACCAGCCGCTGAACGACATCGCGAGCCCCGCGGGCAAGATCGGCGGCGCCGCGCAGAAGCGGCTCGGCTCGGGCGGCGTGCTGCACCACGTGACGATGGCGTACGACCTCGACAACGCCAAGATGCTCGAGGTGCTGCGCATCGGCCGCGAGAAGATCAGCGACAAGGGCATCGCGTCGGCGGCCAAGCGGGTCGACCCGCTGCGGTCGCAGACGGGCCTCTCGCGCGCCGACGTCATCGACCGACTCAAGGAGACGTTCGCCGGGCTGCACGGCGCCACCCCGGGCGCGGTCGCGGCCGATGAGCTCGCCGAGGCCGAGGCACTCGTCGCCTCCAAGTTCGCGACCGAGGAGTGGCTGCAGCGCGTGCCGTGAGGCCGGAACGCGGGACGGGGCTGTGGAACCCCTGAACGTGAGCCCTCGTCACCCCCGCTACAATCGCCGGGTGGATTGGTGGATGGGTCTCCTCATCGCCGGTGCGGTGATCGCGCTCGGCGCGATCGCGGTGCGCCTGCGCTGGATCGACCTGTCCGACAAGACCAAGCAGGGCAAGCCGAGCGGCTCCGCCGTGCTCATGATCGGCGACGAGGTCTTCGCGCCCCGCAAGTACGAGGCGCAGGTCGAGGTCGACCGCCAGGCGCGGCTGCCCGTCCCCGCCCCGGTGCCGGGCGACGGCGACCAGGGCATCTCGTACGCGGCGGCCGACGCGGGCGACGACGACCCCGACCGGTTCCGCGGTCGCATCCGCCTCGACGTCGAGCGCTGAGGCGCGGCATCCGCCCTACGCGTCGATGAGGGTCGTGCCCCACTCGCGCGCCCGCGTGAGCTCGCCGTCGGCGACCGGCCCCGAGTAGCCCTGCACGCCGAACGACATCGCGTGGTCGACCGGACGGAACCCCTTCGCGACGAGCTGCTTCATCGCCTTCCTGGCCGCCGAGCCGGGCAGGCGGGGCTTCACGGTGCGCGTGTCGAACGTCGCGACCGCGACCGACGACGACGGGCTCGCGAGCTCCTCGAGCCACTCCCGGATGCCGCGATCGGCGATCTTCGTCGCGCCCTGCTGCCGGGCCGACTCCCTGGTCTTCGCCGTCGTCATCGAGAACGCGTGGGTCGGCCCGCCGACCACGACGAGGTCGACCTCGGGGTCGATCTCCTCCGGCGCCGTCGCGGCCTCGACCACGTCGACGGCGTCCACGCCCTCGCTCGAGCGCAACCCGTCGGCGATCGCCCGGGCCAGCTCGCCCGTGTTCCCCCAGACGGTCTCGTAGACCACCATCGCCCGCATCGTGTCCCCCGTTCCGGCCGGTCCGGATCCCTGCGCATCACGCTACGTCGACGGATGCCGCGCCGGCAGGGACCTTCGGCCGGTGGGATCGCGCGGTCCGGCGCGGCGGTCGCGGCGGCATCCGCTGGCAGACTGGTCCGGTGTCCGTCGACGAGCCCGACCGCGTGATCCACGCCGACAACCTCGACGTGATGGCGACGCTCCCGGACGGGCGGTTCACGCTCGTCTACCTCGATCCGCCGTTCAACACGGGCAGGTCGCAGACCAGGCAGTCGACCCGGCACGTGCGACCGGAGGCGACGGATGACGCGGCGCCCGCGCCATCCGGCACCGTCACCGGGTTCGGCGGCAAGCGGTACGAACGGATCCGCGGCGACCTGCTGCGCTACGACGACCGCTTCGACGACTACTGGGGCTTCCTCGAGCCGCGTCTCGCGGAGGCGTGGCGCCTGCTCGCCGACGACGGCACGCTCTACCTGCACCTCGACTACCGCGAGGCCCACTACGCGAAGGTGCTGCTCGACGCCCTGTTCGGCCGGGAGTGCTTCCTCAACGAGCTGATCTGGGCGTACGACTACGGCGGCAAGTCCAAGCGGCGCTGGCCGACGAAGCACGACACGATCCTCGTCTACGTGAAGGATCCGCGGCGGTACTTCTTCGACTCGGCCGCGGTCGACCGCGAGCCGTACATGGCGCCCGGCCTCGTGACGCCGGAGCAGGCGGCGCGCGGCAAGCTGCCGACCGACGTGTGGTGGCACACGATCGTGTCGCCGACCGGGCGGGAGAAGACCGGGTACCCGACGCAGAAGCCCGAGGGCGTGCTGCGCCGGATCGTGCAGGCGTCGAGCCGGCCGGGCGATTGGGTGCTCGACGCGTTCGCCGGCTCCGGAACGACGGGCGCGGTCGCGCGGTCGCTGGGTCGCCGCTTCGTGCTCGTGGACGAGCACGCCGAGGCGATCGAGGTCATGCGCCGCCGGTTCGACGAGGCGGGCGGCATCCGCTTCGAGGCCTGACGCCTCGCGGCCCGCGCACCGCACGCCCCGCGCCCGCCCCTGAACACGCGTCCCGCGCCCTGCGCCTGCCGTCCGCGCCGCGCCGCTCGACGGGAGGTTCGTGCGTGTGCGGCGGTTCCCGAACCTCACTCGGGCGCAGGAACCTCACTTCGAGGGCGCCAGGCGCAGGCAGGGCGAGCCGCGACGGACCTACGCGGACGCCCGCCGCACCAGGTGCGTGGGCATGATGTTGCGGTGGGGCACGTCCTCGCCGCCGATGAGCCGCAGGAGCAGGTCGGCCATCAGGTGCCCCATCTCCTCGGAGGGCTGGTGCACGGTCGTCAGCGGGATGGCCGACGACCTCGCCGCGGGGCTGTCGTCGAAGCCCACGATCGCGATGTCGCCAGGCACGCTGCGGCCGCGCTCGCGCAGGACCGACAGGGTGCCCGTGGCCATGAGGTCGCTCGCGACGAACACGCCGTCGAGGTCGGGCACGCGGTCGAGCAGCCGTCGCGTGGCGTCGACGGCGCCCGAGACGGTGAAGTCGGCGGTCTCGACGGCGTCCTCGGGCAGTCCCGCCGTCGCCATCGCACGGCGGAAGCCCGTCAGGCGGTCGACGGCCGCCGGCATGTCGGGCGGCCCGGTGATCGTGCCGATGCGGCGGCGGCCGATCGCGAGCAGGCGCTCGGTCGCGGTCATCCCGCCCTCGGCGTTGTCGACGTCGACGAAGATGTCGTCGTCGGCGATGTTCGGCGGGCGTCCGCCGAAGACCATCGGCATCTCGTGCGCCGCCTCGTGCAGCAGGTGGTCGCCCTCGTGGTGCGAGACCACGAGCGCGCCGTCGACGACGCCCGATCGCAGGTAGCGCAGGGTCTTGCGGGTCGGGTCGCTCGTCGAGAGCAGCAGGGTGAGCAGGTACTCGCTGACGTCGAGGCGCCGGGTGATGCCCTGCACGATCGAGGCGAAGTAGGGGTCGCCGAAGAAGCGCGTCGTGTCCTCCGGGACGACGAGGGCGATCGCCCCCGAGGTGCGGCTGGCGAGCGATCGCGCCGCGCGGTTGGGCACGTAGTCGAGCTTCGCGATCGCCTCGTTGACGACGCGCACCACCTCGGGGGAGACCTTCGGCGAGCCGTTCACGACGCGGCTCACCGTCGCCCGCGACACGTTGGCCTCCCGCGCGACCATCTCGAGGGTGGGCGCGGGCGGCCGAGCCCCGGACCCGTTGACCCCCTGCATACCCGTCAGTCTATTTCCGAGGGTCATGGGGTCACCGGGTCCGAGGTCTCAGGGGGCGTTCAGCGAGCGGATGCCGCGGGCAGGGCGCGGTCGCGGATGACCCGCTGGTAGGCCAGGCCGCTGTCCTTGATCGTGCGCTCCTGGGTGTCGTAGTCGACCCGGACGATGCCGAACCGCTTGTCGTAGCCCCAGGCCCACTCGTAGTTGTCGAGGATCGACCAGTAGAAGTAGCCCTCCACCGGGGTGCCCTCGTCGATCGCGTCGAGGATCGACGAGAGGTGCGACAGCAGGAACCCGGTGCGCTCGACGTCGTGCACCGCACCGTCCTCGGCCACCTCGTCGTCGTACGCCGCGCCGTTCTCGGTCACGATGAGCCGGACGCCCGCGGGACCGGTGTACTCGCGGTGCACCCGGCCGAGCAGCTCGCGCAGGCCGTCGGGCTGCACCTCCCAGCCCATGCCGGTGCGGGCGAGTCCCTGCGAGTGGAAGTGCACGCCGTCGGCCGCGGGGAACGGCGACCGCGTGGGCCGGTCGGTCGGCGCCTCGTTCGCGACGGGCTCCGCGGCGGGCCGGTCGCTGACGAACTCGCCGTGGTAGTAGTTCACCCCGAGTGCGTCGATGGGCGTCGAGATGATCTCGAGGTCGCCCGGCTGCACGACGGCGTCGAGCCCGAGCGGGCCGACGTCGGCGAGCAGGTCGTCGGCGTAGGCCCCGCGGAAGATCGGGTCGAGGAACACGCGGTTGAACTGGCCGTCGATGCGGCGGGCCGCGTCGAGGTCGCCCGGGTGCGACGGGTCGACCGGCTTGGCGACGGTCAGGTTCAGCGTGATGCCGAGCTCGAGCGACGCGTCGCGCTCGCGCAGCGCCTGCACCGCGAGGCCGTGACCGAGCATGAGGTGGTGCGCGGCGGCGAGGCCGGCCGCGACGTCCTGGCGCCCCGGCGCGTGCGCGCCGGCGGTGTACGACAGGAAGGACGAGCACCACGGCTCGTTCAGCGTCGTCCACACGTTCACCCGGTCGCCGAGCGCGTCGTGCACGCTGAGGGCGTAGTCGCGGAAGCGGTACGCCGTGTCGCGGTTCGCCCAGCCGCCCTGCTCCTCGAGGGCCTGCGGGAGGTCCCAGTGGTAGAGGGTGAGCCAGGGAAGGATGCCCGCCTCGAGCAGTTCGTCGACCAGGCGGGAGTAGAAGTCGATGCCCTTGGCGTTGACGGGCCCGCCGTCGGGTCGCACGCGCGACCACGACGTCGAGAACCGGTACGAGTTCAGGCCGAGCTCCCGCATGAGCGCGACGTCGTCGCGGTAGCGGTGGTAGTGGTCGCATGCGACGTCGCCGTTGTCGGCGTTGACGACGGCCCCCGGGACCCGGCTGAAGGCGTCCCAGATGGAGTCGGTGCGGCCGTCTTCGTGCGCGGCGCCCTCGATCTGGTACGCCGCGGCGGCGGCGCCGAGGAGGAACCCGTCGGGGAAGCGGCGCAGGGCGGCCGTGGAGGCCGAAGCCTCCGTCGACGCTGCGCTGGTGGACTGGATGGTGCTCATCCCTTGACGGCTCCTTGCATGATTCCTGAGACGAGCTGCTTGCCGGCGACGACGAACAGCAGGAGGAGGGGAATGGTGGACAGCAGCACGCCCGCGAGGACGATCGAGTAGTCCACGAAGTGGTTCGACTGGAGCAGCGAGAGCGCCACCGGCAGCGTCGGGTCGCTCCGGTCGAGCACGATGAACGGCCAGAAGAAGTTGTTCCACGCCGTGACGAACGTGAACAGGCCGAGCATCGCGGCGGCCGGGCGGGCGGCGACGACGCCGATCGTCCAGAACGTGCGCAGCATCGAGGCGCCGTCGACCCGGGCGGCTTCGATGAGCTCGTCGGGCACCGCCTGGCGGAGGTACTGCGTCATCCAGAACACGCCGAAGGCGCTCGTGACGGCCGGGATGATGATCGCGCCGATCTGCCCGGTCCAGCCGAGGTCGGAGAACAGGATGTAGAGCGGCACGACGCCCAGCTGCATCGGCACCGCCATGGTCGCGACGACGAACACGAGGAGCGCCTTCGAACCGGGGAAGCGGAGCTTGGCGAACGCCCAGCCGGCGAGCGTGGAGGTGAGCACCACGGCCGCGGCGATGAGCGCGGAGCTGTAGATCGAGTTCCACAGGGCGGGCCAGAAGTTCACGGCCGGATCGGTGACCACCGTCTGCGCGTTCGCGAGGAAGTTGCCGCCGGGCAGCCAGGAGAAGTCCGGGTCGTTGATCGTCGAGGAGTCGCCCGATCCGATCAGGAACGACCAGTAGAAGGGGAACACCGAGGCGATGAGCACGACGCCGAGGCCGGCGTAGACCCAGAAGCCCGCGCGTCCGCCCTTGATGCGGGTGGTCCGGTTCCGCTTGCGCTGCGGCGTCTCCGGGATGCTGGACTCCACGATGGAGAGCGGGGCGGGGGAGTTCATGGAGCTCATGCGCGCACTCCCTTCTGCTTCTTGCCGGCCTTCGGGGCACGGGTGACCTCGTCGCGGACGAGGGCGCGGGTGACGATGAGGTTGATGAGGCCGATGACGAGGATGATCAGGAAGAGGATCCAGGCGAGCGCTGCCGCGCGCCCGAAGTTCCACTCGCCCCAGCCGATGTTGTAGAGGAACAGCGTGATCGTGAGCCACTGCTGAGCGGGGCCGCCCTTGCCGGTGTTGTCGAACATCCGGGGCTCGTCGAAGATCTGCAGTCCGCCGATGGTCGACGTGATGATCACGAAGATGAGCGTCGCCTTGAGCGAGGGCAGCGTGATGCTGGTGAACTGGCGGAACGCCCCGGCGCCGTCGACGGTGGCCGCCTCGTAGTAGTCGCGCGGGATGGCCTGCATCGCGGCGAGGAGGATCAGGGTGTTGTAGCCCGTCCAGCGGAAGTTGACCATCGTCGCGATGGCGATGTGGCTCCAGAACGGGTCCTTGTGCCAGGGCACGGCGGGCAGCCCGAGGTCGGTGAGCACGCCGTTCACGAGGCCGTAGTTGTCGCCGAACATGTTGCTGAAGATCAGGGCGACGGCGACCGGAGCCATGACGAACGGAACGAGCACGCTCATGCGCCAGAACGTCCGGGCGCGGATGTTGCGGTCGAGCATCGCGGCGATGACGATCGCGACGATGAGCTGCGGCACGCTCGAGAGCAGGAAGATGCTGAAGGTGTTGCGCAGGGCCGTCCAGAACTGCGGGTTCTGGAGGATCCAGACGTACTGGTCGAACCCGATGAACTCGCCGGAGTTGCGGACCAGGTCCCAGTCCATGAGGGAGATGACCGCCGTGTAGCCGATCGGGAAGAGCCCCACGACGGCGAACATGATGAAGAACGGCGAGATGTAGAGGTACGGCGAGAACTTCAGGTCCCAGCGGCTGAGGTTCTGGCGGAATCCGAGCACGCGGACCGGGCGGGCCGCGGGAGGCGCGGCGGCCGGCTCGGGTGCCGACGCCGGCGGGCGCGTTTGCGTCGAGGTCACGATGGCTCCGAATCGGGGTGGAGATGGTTGCGTCGGGAGGAGGGTGCGGGCCGGCCGGAGCCGGCCCGCACCTCCGTGCGGGCCTTAGAAGGCCTCGACCTCGGCGACCCAGGTGTTCCAGGACGACGCAGCGTCCTCGGAGCCGTCGAACACGCGGTTCACGGCGTTCTGGAGCGCGTCGTGGTACTTGAAGTAGTCGGCGTCCTTGTAGGGAGCGACCGACACCGCCGCGGCGCGGTTCGAGAGGATCTCACCGGTGGGCGCGTCGTTGAAGTACTCGTTGGTGGCGGCGGCCAGCTCCTCGCCCTCGAGGGCGTCGATCTGGCTGGGGAAGGTGCCGGCGTTCGCGAACGCCTTCATCTGCGTCTCGGGGCTGGTGAGCCAGTCCGCGAGCTCGAGGGCGGCCTCGACGTTCTCGCCGTCGGCCGGGACGGTCAGGTACGAGCCGCCCCAGTTGCCGCCGCCGTTCGGGAAGACATCGGCGATGTCCCAGCCCTCGACGTCGGGCGCGCTGCCCGAGATGACACCGAGCATCCAGCCCGGGCAGAGCATGGTGGCGAACTCGCCGTTGGCCATCGAGGCGAACCAGTCGTCCGACCACTGGCCCGAGTAGGCCGAGTTGGGGATGGCGCGCTCGGTGACGAGCTTGTAGGCGTCCTCGACCTCGGGGTTGGTCGTCGCGATCGCGGCGCCGTCCTCCTCGGTGTAGGTGTACTCGATCTGGTTCACGATGCCCTGGAGCACCGAGTTGGCCGAGTCGATCATGGGCTTGCCGGTGGCCTCGCGGTACTGGTCCGCGACGTCGAGGAAGTTCTCCCAGTCGCCGTCGAACAGCTCGGCGACGCCCTCGCGGTCGCTCGGCAGGCCTGCGGCCTCGAAGAGGTCGGCGCGGTAGCAGACGCCCTGCGGGCCGATGTCGGTGCCGAAGCCGATGAGGCGGCCGTCGGCGTCGGTCGCCGCGGCTTCCTTCCACTCGAGCCAGCGGCCCTTGACGCTGTCGGGCGCCTCGGCGAGCAGGTCGGAGTACTGCATGGCCTCGGCGAACCAGTCGATCTCGACCGCCTCGATGTCGGCCAGGCCGCCCTTGCCGAGCTTCTGGAAGTAGTTGGCGCGCGCGTCGCCGGACTCCGCGGCGACGTTGTGGACGATGGTGACGTCCGGGTGCTCGTCCATGTACTCCTGGAGGAGCTCGTCGGTGTAGCCGAAGTTGTTGAACGTGGCGAGGGTCAGCTCGATGGGGCCGCCGTCGTCGGATGCGGTGTCGTCGCCCGCGGCGCAGCCGGTGGCGATGAGGGCGAACGATGCGGCGCCTGCGATGGCGGCGATCGCCTTGGTGCGTCGTGAAAGCATCACGGTCACTCCCTTGTGTGCGTGGTTGGTGGGGGGCGCTCGTGAACTCGCTCCACCTGATGGTGAGAGCGCTCTCACGATGCGGTTCCCGATGTTAGGGAGCTTCTCGATGCAATGTCAAGAGAGCGCTCTCACGGTCGGGGTGTCGTAATCGGATCGTGATCTGCGTCGGCGGTGCGTGCGCGGGCGTGCGACTCACGGCGAGGGCCCACCGGTCGCACAGGTGCAGCGGATGCCCCTCCCGGCATCCTCGGAGCCGGCGTGGTTAGCGTGACCGGGTGACCCGATCCCTCCTCACTGCCGCGCTCGCGGCCGCGCTCGCGCTGTGCGCGACCGGCTGCACCGGCATCCCGCCGCTGCCGCCGCAGGCCACCTCGCCGGATGCCGCGGCCTCGGTCCCGCGCGCGGCAGAGACGGCGCAGGCGGGCTCGGCATCGGGCTACGTCGCCGACGAGCCGGCGGACCCGGCCGTGTTGGCGCAACTCGACTACGTGCTCGCATACTGGTCGGACTACAACGACGAGGAGTGGGGCGTGATCGAGGGGACCGACTGCGTGAACTTCGCCAGCCAGTCGCTCGTGGCCCGGGGCTGGGAGCAGGACGCCGACTGGCACCACGGCGGTGCCGCCACGACCTCGAGCCCCGCCTGGCGGAGCTCCACCGCGATGCACGACTGGCTGATGAGCCGCCCCGACCTGGCGACGCCGCTCGGGGACGACCGGCGCGATGAGGTCCAGCTCGGCGACCTCGTCCAGTTCGACTGGGACGGCTCCGGCGACCGCGACCACACCGGCGTCGTGACGCGCATCGAGCGCAACGGCGACGACGTCCGGATCGCGTTCGCCGGCCACACCGCCGACAGCGACTTCCGCGACGTGGACGTCGCGATCACCGAGGAGCACCCCGGCGCCACGGTCCTCTACTGGCGCCTGGCCGGCTGATGGTCGAGGGAACCCAGCCGAGCCCCGAGGTCCAGCGCCGCCGGCTCCTCGTGGCCTCGGTGCTGAGCATCGTGCTGATCGTCGGGTCCTTCGTCGTGCTGTTCGCGACGGGGGCCGGCTCCGGCGGTCCCGACGCGAACGCGGAGACGACGCCCGCGCCATCCGCCGAGGCCACCGCCCAACCCGGCACGGCCCGCCCGTCGCCGGCCGAGACGCCGGCGCCCGAGCCCGTCGTCCCCGCGTTCGACAAGGGAGCCCGGTCGATCGACGACCCGGCCAGCATCTGGGTCGTCGTCGACAAGCTGCGACCGCTGCAGCCCGCAGACTACGAGCCCGCCGACCTCGTGTCCGTCCCGGTGGCGCACACCTGGGAGCCGCTGCTGCGGGCCGAGGCGTCCGACGCCGTCGTCGCCATGTTCGAGGCGGCGTCCCAGGAGGCCGGCCTGGCACTCGCCTCCAACAGCGCCTACCGGTCGTACTCGACGCAGCAGGAGATCTACTCGGGCGACGACGACCTGACCGCTCGGCCCGGTCACAGCGAGCACCAGACGGGGCTCGCGATCGACATCGGCGCCGAATCGGGCGCCTGCTCGCTCGACGTGTGCTTCGCCGACACGCCGGAGGGCCAGTGGCTGCGCGACAACGCGCACCGGTTCGGGTTCGTCCTGCGCTACCCCGCGGACAAGCAGCCGGTGACGGGCTACCAGTTCGAGCCGTGGCACTTCCGGTACGTGGGCGTCGACCTCGCGACCGAGATGCGCAGCCAGGGCATCACGACGCTCGAGGAGTTCTTCGGGCTCCCGCCTGCGCCCGTGTACCCCTGAGCGCTCATCGAGTTCCCAGCGCCCCCGAGGCATCCTCACACCGCCGCATGATGTGATGATCGTGTCCCCCTTAATGACGACACGGAAACCCCCCACCATCGTGCCCCGCAAGACCCTCCTCCCCGCGTTCCGCCGCTCCACCTTCCGCGCCCCCGACCCCGAGGCCGCCGCGCGGTTCGACCCTGCGCTCCCCGGCGCGACCGCCGACGACGAGCGCCAGCCGTCCGACGAGCGCGACGCGATGGCCGACCTGCGCACCGAGTCGATCGAGACCGCCCTCGCGGAGCAGCAGCGACTCGTCGCGGAACGGCTCCTGGCCGAGGCCGCGGCCGACCGCGAGGCGGCGGCGGCCCGGATCGCGCACGATGCCCCCACGGGACCGGCCGTCGCGCGGTCGTCGTTCCTGACCCGCCCCGTCGACGACGACGCGCACCGCCCGCGCCACCCGCGTCACCGTGCCGACCGCATCGGCAACCGGCGCCCGACGAGCGGATCGCGCCGTCCGCTCCTCGTCGGCTGAGCCCTCGCACGCCAGCGGCCATCCGCGCTGCCCGACACCGCCGCCCTCACCGCTCTCACAGCAAGTCGGGGTGAACGTCAACCTCTCGACAATATGATCCGCGCAGGGCGACACTGGCGCCCAGGACGGACGACACGGCCGGCGCGCGCGCCATCCGTGCCGAACGAGGGGAGCACCGTGGGGGTACAGACCGCGCTCGACGCCGTGACGGGAGCGCCGACGCTCGTCGACGCGATGCGCCTGGCCGACGACCTCGCCTTCGAGGCCGGTCGCGACCCCGGGCTGCGCACCGTCCGCGTGCTCGCGCAGGCCTACCAGGGCGACGACGAGCTGACCGCGATCGCGGCGACGCATGCGCTCGCCGGCGTGTTCGATGCCGAGGCCGCGCGACTGCTCGTGAGGCTCCTGTCGGACGAGCGCGCGTACCTCCGCGAGCACGCGGCCTGGGCGCTCGCCTCCGGCCTGCCGCGCCCGGATGCCATGGGCGCGCTGCTCCGCCTCGTCGCCGAGGGGGGCTTCACGGGCATGCTCGCGCAGCGCACGCTGGAGCAGTGGGCCGACGCCGGCTCCGACGCGCTCACCGTCGGCGTCGAGGGCGCGCTGCTCGGCGTCCGCGAGCCCGAGGCGCGGGCGCGGCTCGTGGAGACCCTCGGGCTGGTGCGCGATCCCATCGCGACGTCGGGCCTGGTCCGGGCGGCCACCGACGCATCCGAGCCCGAGCCGGTGCGCATCGCCGCCGTCTCGGCGCTCGGCGATCGCTCCTCCGACGCCGACCTCCCCGGCGTGCTCGAACGCCTCGCCGCCGAGGGCGGGCTCCTCGCCGACGTGGCGCGCCTCGCGCTCGTCGACCTCGACGCCGCCGGCATGCCCGCGCGTGCCTCCGACGACGGCCTCACCGTGGCGCAGCTGTTCCTGCACGCCGACATCGACCCCGGGCTCGAAGCCGCCGGCTCGGGCGACAACGGCGGCATCGCGACGCTGCTCGTGCGGCTCGGCGACGCGCTCGCCGCAGACGGCGGGTCCGGGGTGCGGCGCGTGCTCACGCTCTCCCGCGGGTCGGTGTCGCAGGCGATCGCCGACCTCGCGACCATCCGCTCCTCGCGGGCCGGCCACGTGTACGGCCGGATCCCGCTGCTGCGCGACCCCATGCCGTCGGCCGAGGCCTGGCCGCTGCGCGTCGTCGCGCGCCGCGCCATCCGTCGCGTCCTGCGAGCGGCCGGCGGCGTCGACGTGATGCACCTCCGCATGGCCGACGTCGGGAGCCTCGCCGCGTCGGAGGTCGCCCGCGAGCTCGGCATCCCCGTCGTCTTCTCCCTCGCGCCCGACCCGCACGCCGTCATCGAGTCGCTCGATCGCTCGGGCCGGCTCACCCGCGCCGAGTTCGGCCGCGCCGACCTCGCCGAGCACTTCTGGTTCCGCGCCCGCCTCGTGCAGCGTCTCGCGGCGAACGCGGCCCACACCGTGGTCTTCCCGCGTCCGCGCCTCGAGGAGGACCTGCGCCGCCTCGTCGGCGTCGACCTCTCGACGCACGCCGAGCGGCACACGATCGTGCCCGAGGGCGTCGACCTCGCCACGATCGACGCGGCCGTCGACGAGGCGGCCGCCCACGCGCGGGGCTCCGAGCCGAGTGCCGAGATCGCCGCGCTGAGCGAGCTGGTCGGTGCGCTGCCGGCCGAACGACGCGGGCTCCCGCTCATCGTCTCCGCCGGCCGACTGCACCGGGTCAAGGGCATGGCCGCCCTGGTCGAGGCGTGGGCGGGCAGCGGGCTCGCCGAGCGGGCCAACCTGCTGGTCATCGGCGGCGACCTGCGCCATCCGTCGGCCGACGAGCGCGAGCAGCTCGACCGCATCGAGCGGACCGTCCCCGCAGGCGACCGTGCGAACGCCGGCCTGCTCCTGGCGGGCCACCGGCCGAACGGCGTCACGGCCCGCTGGATGGCCGCCGCGCGGCTCGGCATCCCCGGGCTGGTGGCGCCGGGGGGCGTGTACGCGTGCGCGAGCCTCAAGGAGGAGTTCGGCCTGGCGATCCTCGAGGCCATGGCGTCCGGGCTCCTGGTCGTCGCCCCCGACGGCGGCGGCCCCGCGACGTACCTCGAGGACGGCGTCACCGGGATCCTCACCGCGACGTGGGACCCGGCGCGGCTGCGGTCCGACCTCGGGCGGGCGCTCGACCTCACCGCCGCCGAGGCGGCATCGGGCGACGTCGCCCGCGCCGCGCGTTCCCGGGCGATGGTGCGCGAGCACTACACGATCGAGCGGATGTCGCGAGCCCTCTCCGACGTGTACGACGGCGTCGCGCGCGCCGAGGCCGAGCTGCTCGAGCGCGCGGAGGCGCTCGCATGACCCTCCTCGTGATCAGCCCCGACTACGCGTCCCACCTGCTCCCGCTCGCCACCCTCGCGACGGCCTGGCGCGACCGCGGCGAACGGGTCGTGGTCGCGACCGGGCCGGCCACGGCGGGCATCGTCGAGGAGTTCGGCTTCGAACGCGTCGACCTGCGCCTCGGTCGCGGCAGCAACCCCGGCGTGATCGCCGCCGACCAGCAGCCGGTCGACGAGGGGGCGTCGCTCCGGGGATTCTTCGCCGCCACCAGGGAGGGCGCCGTGCCCACCCTCGCCTACCAGGCGGCCGAACGGCTCACCGACCTGATGTGGCAGCCGGTCGAGGCGGCCCGGGCGACGCAGCGCATCGTCGAGGAGGTCGCGCCCGACCAGGTCATCGTCGACCACCTCGCCTTCAGCGCCCGGCTCGGCCTGCAGACGGCGGGTGTGCCCCACGGCGACGTGGTCCTCGGGCACCCGACGGCGCTTCCGGTCGGCGACGAGGTCTACGGGTTCCCGCCGGCGTGGCCGTCGGCGTTCCGGCCCGACCCGGCGGAGCTCGCCGAACTGCGCGCGCTCTGCGAGCGCGTCGCGGCGGGCTTCACCGACGAGTGGAACCGCGCCGCGCGCGAGCTCGCGCCGTCGCATCCGCCCACCGACGACGCGTTCGCCGAGCACGGACCGCTCGTGCTCTACAACTTCCCGGCCGAGCTCGCCGACGACGAGCGTCGGCCCGTGCTGCCGCCCCACAGGTTCCTGGGGTCGGCGCGTCGCGTGGAGCGCGTCGACGCCGACCTCGAGCGGTGGACGGCCGAGGCGGGTCCGTTCGTGTACCTCAGCTTCGGCAGCTTCCTCTCGGTAAGGGGCGACGTGCTGCGCCGCGTGGTCGACGCGCTCCGGTCCCGCGGCCTGCGCGCCGCGGTCGCGACCGGGTCGACGGATGCCGCGGAGCTCGCCCCGCTGCCCGCCGACTGGCTGGTGCGGCCGTACCTGCCGCAGGTGCGCCTGCTCGAGGCGGCCGCGGCGGCCGTCACGCACGGCGGGAACAACTCGGTGACCGAGGCGATCGGCGCGGGCGTGCCCCTCGTCGTGCTGCCGTTCTCGACCGACCAGTTCGCCGGCGCCGCGTCGATCGAGCGCGCCGGGTTCGGCGTGGCGCTGGATCCCAACGCGGCATCCGTCGACGACCTCGCGGCCGCGCTCGACCGGGTGCTGGAGCTCGAGCCGAGGGCGCGGGCGCGCCTCGACGCGGCCGCCGCGCGGCAGGCCGACCGCCCCGGTCCGGAGCTGGCGTACGAGGCCCTCGCCGAACGCGCCGAGTCGGCCGCCTGACCGGCGGGGCCGGCTCCGTCAGCCCGCGGCCTGGAGCGCCTGGTCGACGATCCGCTTCGCCTCGGCCTGCACCTCCGCGAGGTGCTGCGGGCCCTTGAACGACTCGGCGTAGATCTTGTAGACGTCCTCGGTGCCGCTCGGCCGCGCCGCGAACCAGGCGTGCTCGGTCGCGACCTTCACGCCGCCGACCGCGGCGCCGTTGCCGGGCGCGTTCGAGAGCTTGGCGACGATGGGCTCGCCTGCGAGCTCGGTCGCGGTGATGGCGTCGCCGTCGAGCTTGCCGAGTGCGGCCTTCTGGGCGGCGGAGGCCGCGGCGTCCGTCCGCTCGTACGCCGGGTCGCCGAAGCGCTCGACGAGCTCGGCGTACAGCCGGCTCGGCGACTTGCCCGTCACCGCGCGGATCTCCGAGGCGAGCAGGCACAGCAGGATGCCGTCCTTGTCGGTGGTCCACACCGTGCCGTCCTTGCGGAGGAACGACGCCCCGGCGCTCTCCTCGCCGCCGAAGGCGACCGAGCCGTCGATGAGGCCGGGCACGAACCACTTGAACCCGACCGGCACCTCGACGAGCGTGCGGCCGAGCGCCTCGGCGACCCGGTCGATCATCGAGCTCGAAACGAGCGTCTTGCCGATCGCGGCATCCGCCGGCCAGTCGGGACGGTGGGTGTAGAGGTACTCGATCGCGACGGCGAGGTAGTGGTTCGGGTTCATCAGCCCGGCATCGGGCGTGACGATGCCGTGCCGGTCGGCGTCGGCGTCGTTGCCGGTGAGGATGTCGAACCCCTCGCGGTTGGCCAGCACCGAGGCCATCGCGTTCGCGCTCGACGGGTCCATCCGGATCTTGCCGTCCCAGTCGAGCGTCATGAACGACCAGCGGGTGTCGACCTTCTCGTTCACCACGGTGAGGTCGATGCCGTAGCGGTCGCGGATGGCGCCCCAGTAGCCGACCGACGCGCCGCCGAGGGGGTCGGCGCCGATGCGGATGCCGCTGTCGCGGATCGCGTCGAAGTCGATGATGTGCTGCAGGTCCTCGACGTAGTTCCCGCGGAAGTCGTAGGTCTCCACCGCGCTCGGCTCGGCCTGGTTCACGTCGTGGAGGCCGCCGGCGATGAGCTCGTTCGCCCGGTCGGCGATCCACTTCGTGGCATCCGAGTCGGCCGGGCCGCCGTGCGGCGGGTTGTACTTGATGCCGCCGTCCTGCGGCGGGTTGTGGCTCGGGGTGATCACGATGCCGTCGGCCTCGCCCTCGGCGCGCTTGGCGGGGTCGTTGTTCCATTTCAGGATGGCGTGGCTGAGCGCCGGGGTCGGCACGTAGTCGTCGTACTCGTCGGCGAGCACCCGCACGCCGTTCGCCACGAGCACGTCGAGCGCGGTCGTCTGGGCCGGGCCGCTCAGGCCGTGCGTGTCGGCGCCGATGAACAGCGGGCCCGTGATGCCCTGGCTCGTGCGGTAGTCGACGATCGCCTGCGTGATGGCGAGGATGTGGTCCTCGTTGAACGCGGTGGTGAAGCTGGAGCCGCGGTGACCGGACGTCCCGAACACGACGCGCTGCTCGGGGATCGACACGTCGGGATGCAGGTCCCAGTACGCCCGCTGCAGGGCCTCCACGTCGATCAGGTCGGATTCGGTCGCCGGGGTTCCTGCGCGCTCGTGCATGCCCCCATCCTGCCGCGCCCGTGCCGCTCGCGACACCCCTTGCGCGCCGCGCACGTCTCTCCGGGGCGGGCGCCGGAAGGATGACTCCTGGGGAGGGTGTCGGCTCAGGCGAGGGACTGGAGGGTGGTCGCGATCGCGTGGATGGCCAGGCCCGCGAGCGCGCCCACGACCGTGCCGTTGATCCGGATGACCTGCAGGTCGCGGCCCACCTGGAGTTCGAGCTTCTCGGTGGTCTCGGTCGGGTCCCACCGCTCGACGGTCTCGGTGATGAGCGCCGCGATCTCGTGGCGGCTACGGCCGACGACGTAGGTCGCGGCATCCGTCACCCAGGCGTCGACCTTGGCCGCGAGCTGCGGGTCGGTGGCGAGCCGTGCGCCGAGGTAGACCACCGCCTTCCGCGCGCGCAACCGGAGGTCGCTCTCGGGGTCGTCGAGCGCAGCCGTCAGCGTCTCCTTGATCGACGCCCAGGCCTCCCCGGCGAACTCGCGCAGTCGCGGGCTGTCGGCCAGGTCGTGCTTCAGGCGTTCGACGCGCGCGATGATCGCCGGGTCGTGCTGCAGGTCCTCGGCCAGTTCGGCCAGCCAGCGGTCGATGGCCTGCCGCAGCGGATGGCGCGGGTCCTCCCGCACCGCAGCCACGAAGGCCACCACCTCGCGGTGCGCCCGGTCGTCGACGACGCGGCCGACGAACCCGGGCACCCACCCGGGCAGCCGCTCGGACACCATGCTCCCGAACGCCTCGGGGTGCTCGGCGAGCCACGTCTGCGCGCGCTCGAACACCGCGTCGACGGCGGCCCGCTGCTGGTCGGCGGCCACGAGCCGGGCGCCGACCCGGCCGATCGCCGGGCCCCACTCCGGTTCGAGCAGGTGGCGGCGGGCCAGGCGCTCGATGACGTCGGCCACGTCGTCGTCCTCGAGCAGGGTGATCACGCCGCGGCCGGCGACGGAGGCCTCGGCGACGACCCGCTCGGCGTTGGCGGGCTCGCGCAGCCACTCGCCGGCCCGGCGCGCGAGCGCCATCCGCTCGAGCTTGCCGCGCACGACGTCGTCGCGGAGGAACTCGTCCTGCACGAACGCGCCCAGGGCCGCGCCGATCTCGTCCTTGCGGTTCGGGATGATCGCGGTGTGGGGGATCGGCAGTCCCATCGGCCGCCGGAAGATCGCGGTGACCGCGAACCAGTCGGCGAGGGCGCCGACCATCGCGCCCTCGGCGGCTGCGCGCACGAAGCCGAGCCACGGCACGGCCTCCTGCAGCGCGAACGCGACCGCGAAGACCACCGCGGCGACGAGCAGCAGCGAGGTCGCGAGTCGCTTCATGCGCACGAGCGCGGCGAGGCGCTCGGCGTCGGTCGGCACCGCGCGGCGCCGGGCCGCGGCATCCGTCATCGCACTCATCGCTCGCCACCGTCCCTTTCTCAGGAGTGTTCGCCGCAGACGCCGTGTTTCTCAGGACGCCACGCCGCACCATCCCGCGACCCGCCGAATAACTCCTGAGAAAAGTCCCCGCTCTAGGCTTGGGGCATGACGGATGCCGCGGCGCCACGACCCGACGAGACCTACTCGTACCTCGGGCCGGCCGGCACGTTCACCGAGGCCGCCCTGAAGCAGGTGCCCGAGGCGGCGGGCAAGCACTGGCGCAGCGTCAACAACGTCGGCGAGGCGCTCGCCGACGTGGTCGACGGCCGCTCGACGGCGGCGATGATCGCGATCGAGAACTCGGTCGACGGCGGCGTGACCGCCACGCAGGACGCGCTCGCCACCGTGCCCGGCCTGCGGATCGTGGGCGAGTACCTCGTGCCCGTCAACTTCGTGCTCGTCGCCCGACCCGGCACCCGCCTCGACGAGGTGCGCGTGGTCAACGCCCACCCCGTCGCGTACGCGCAGTCGCGGGGCTGGCTCGAGCGGACCCTGCCCGACCACGCCCACATGCCGGCGACGAGCAACGTCCAGGCGGCGGCCAGCCTCTTCGAGAACGGCCTCGCGGATGCCGCAGTCGCACCGCCCGGCATCGTCGACCACCTCGACGTCGACGTGCTCGCCGAGTCGATCGGCGACAACCCGAACGCGATGACCAGGTTCGTGCTGGTCAGCCGCTCGCGGCGGATCGCGCCGCCCACGGGCGCCGACAAGACGAGCCTCATCGTCGAGCTCCCCGATGACGAGCCCGGCTCGCTGCTGGCCATGCTCGAGCAGTTCTCGACCCGGGGCGTGAACCTGTCGCTGCTGCAGTCGCGCCCGATCGGCGACGAGATGGGCCGCTACCGGTTCGTCGTCGACCTCGAGGGGCACGTCGAGGACGAGCGCGTCGCCGACGCCCTGCTCGGCCTCCGCCGGTTCAGCCCCAAGGTGATCTTCCTCGGCTCGTACGCGCGCGCCGACCGGCGCGAGGCGCAGTACCACTCCAAGTACGAGGACGAGATCTTCATCGAGGCGCGCGACTGGCTGCGCGGCATCCTGAGCGGCGAGCCCGAGGAGGACTGAGCCGCTACCGCTCGGACGACCCGGCCGAGCCGCCCGATTCGCCGGACGACTCCTCGGCGGCCTCCTGGCCGGGATCCTCGAGCTGCGCCGTCATCTCGTCGAGCTCGAGCGCCGCCGTCTCGGACGGCTGCGCGTCGTCGGCCTGCTCGGAGGCACGCTCGGGCGGGTCCGAGGTGGCCGCAGCGGCGACCGTCTCCTCCGAGGCGGCGCCGATCGCGTTCGGGTCGACGCGGACCACGAGCGCCTCGGGGTCGATGGAGAACCGCGCGGCGGTGATCTCGCCGCGCTCCTCGCCGTCGATCTCGAACTCCTGGGGCTCGCCGTCGATCACGATGTCGACGGTCCTGCCGCTGGCGTAGACGATCTCGCGGCGCTTGTTGCCGCCCGTGAGGTCGATGAGCTGACGGCCGAGCGCGCTCTTGCGCAGCACCCGGTTCTCCCAGGCGACCTTCCGCCACACCACGAGCCAGCCCCAGAAGTTGCGCGGCTGGAGGCGCACCACGTCGAGGCGGCCGTCGTCGATCGCCGCCTCGGGGATCAGCTCGAGGTTGCCGGGCAGGTACCCGAGGTTCGCGATGAGCATGCTCGACACGCGCGACCGGTGCGCCCGTCCGTCGTCGATCCGGTGCGAGATGCGGAACGGCGCCGAGTTCGGGATGGCGCGGATGCCCGCGTCGACGTAGGCGAGCCATCCGACGCGCTTCTTGAGGTCGGGGTCGGTCGCGGCGATCATCGCGGCGTCGAAGCCGATGCCGCTCATCACGAGCGAGACCTCGGTCTCGACGGAGTCGTCGGCACGGCGGACCCGGGCGCGGAGCACGTCGACCGCCCGGTCGACGCCCTCGAAGGCGAGGGCCGCGGCGGCGGGGATGTCGTTGACGGGGATGCCGAGGTTGCGCGCGAACAGGTTGCCCGTGCCGAGCGGGATGAGGCCGACCGGGGTCCGGTCGCCCTCGAGGCCCTCGGCGACGGCGCGCACGGTGCCGTCGCCGCCCGCGGCGATGACGAGGTCGACGCCCTTCCCGATCGCCTCGCGCGCCTGGCCGGTGCCGGGGTCCTCCTCGCTGGTCTCGATCCAGTCCGTCGGGCCGAAGCCGTGGGACTGCTCGAGATCGGTCATGACCGTTCGCAGCTCCTCGACGCCCTCCTTGACCGGGTTGAAGATCACCGCGGCGCGCTTGGGGCCGCCTCCGGCATCCGTCACGTGCTCGTCGCCTGCGCTCATGCGTTGAATCTAGGGCATCCGGGCTCCGCGGGGGCCGTGAGCGCGGGGGCTGGACGGCCGGACCGGCGGCGACGGATGCCGCGACTACACTTGCACGGGTGATCGACCCCGTGCTGCTCCGCGAGAACCCGGACCTGGTCAAGCGCTCGCAGGAGGCGCGCGGCGAATCCGTCGCGCTCGTCGACGAGGCCGTGGCCGCGGATGCCGCGCGCCGCTCCGCGATCTCCTCCTTCGAGACGCTCCGCGCGGAGCAGAACGCGTTCGGCAAGCAGGTCGCCAGGGCTCCCAAGGAGGAGAAGGCCGCGCTGGTCGCGCAGGCCCAGGAGCTCGCCGCACGGGTGAAGCAGGCGAACGCCGACGCGAGCGCCGCCGAGGAGGCCTTCGCCGACGCCGTGCGGCGGATCGGCAACGTGGTCGTCGAGGGGGTGCCCGCGGGCGGCGAGGAGGACTTCGAGATCCTCCGCGAGGTCGGTGAGATCCCCGCCTTCGCCTTCGAGCCGCGCGACCACCTCGAGATCGGCGAGCTGCTCGACGCGATCGACATGCCGCGCGGGGCGAAGGTGTCCGGTGCGCGCTTCCACTTCCTCAAGGGCGTCGGCGCCCGCCTGCAGCTGGGGCTCATGAACATGGGCCTCGACAAGGCGATCGGCAACGGCTTCACGCCGCTCATCACGCCCACGCTGGTGCGCCCCGAGGTCATGCAGGGCACCGGGTTCCTCGGCGCGCACGCCGAGGAGGTCTACCACCTGCCGGCCGACGACCTCTACCTGACGGGCACGAGCGAGGTCGCGCTCGCCGGGTACCACGCCGACGAGATCCTCGACCTCTCCGCCGGCCCGATCCGCTACGCGGGCTGGTCGACCTGCTACCGCCGCGAGGCCGGCAGCCACGGCAAGGACACGCGCGGCATCATCCGCGTCCACCAGTTCGACAAGCTCGAGATGTTCTCGTACTGCGACCCGGCCGACGCCGAGGTCGAGCACGAGCGGCTCCTCGCCTGGCAGGAGGAGATGCTGCAGGCGCTCGGGCTCGCCTACCGCGTGATCGACGTCGCCGCGGGCGACCTCGGATCGAGCGCGGCCCGGAAGTACGACGTCGAGGCGTGGGTGCCCACGCAGCAGGCCTACCGCGAGCTCACGTCGACCTCGAACTGCACGACCTACCAGGCGCGCCGCCTCGACATCCGCCACCGCACCGAGAGCGGGAGGACGTCGCCCGTGGCGACGCTGAACGGCACGCTCGCGACCACGCGCTGGATCGTGGCGATCCTCGAGACGCACCAGCAGGAGGACGGCTCGGTCGTCGTGCCCGAGGGCCTGCGCGGTTACCTCGGCGGCCTCGAGGTGCTCCGCCCCGTCGAGCGATGAGCGAGCGGATGCCGCAGGCGGGCCCGGCGGCCGAGACGGAGCCGGACCGCTGGTTCGTCGCGCTCGACGTCGACGGCACCGTGATGCACGAGGACGAGACCATCGACCCGCGCGTGGCCGACGCAGTCGCATCCGCCGTCGCCCGCGGGCACCGCGTGACCCTCGCCACCGGTCGCTCGTGGTCCACGACGAAGCCCGTGCTCGAGCACCTGGAACTCGACCCCGAGTTCGTCGTGTGCGCGAACGGCGCCATGACGATGCGCCGCGACCCGTCAGCGCCGGAGGGATGGGTGCAGGCGCACGTCGAGACGTTCGACGCCACGCCGGTGCTGCGCAAGATCCGCGAGGCGCTGCCGAGCGGCCGGTTCCTCGTCGAGCTCGCCGACGGCTACCGGCTGTTCACCGAGGGGATGACGGACTGGAACCTCGAGCGCGCGCGCCAGGTCGAGTTCGAGGAGATGCTCGGGCAGCGCGCGATCCGCGTCGTCGCCACGTCGGTCGACCACGAGCTCGACGAGTTCTTCGGGATCGTCGACGAGATGGGCCTGAACCACGTGAGCTACGCGATCGGCTGGACGGCCTGGCTCGACATCGCCCCCGACGGGGTCAACAAGGCGACCGCGCTCGAGCGCGTCCGCGGCTGGATGGGCGTGCCGCTGCGCCGGGTCATCGCGGTCGGCGACGGGCGCAACGACATCGAGATGTTCCACTGGGCGAAGGCGGCCGGTCGCGCCGTCGCGATGGGCCAGGCGCCGTCCGAGGTGATCCGGGCCGCAGGCGAGGCGACCGGCAGCATCGAGGAGGCCGGCCTGGCCGCCGTGCTCGACACGCTGCCCTGACGCCCTGACGCGCGCCTGCGCGGGTAGGATCGGCCGCGGGGGAGCACGCGGATGGGCGATCGGGAACCGGGCCCGCACGACGAGGCGGAGCACGAGGACGCGACGGCGGAGACGACCGGCGGCGCGGCGTCGGACGAGCGCGCCGACCGCGGCGAGCCCGCGCCCGACGATCCACTCCCGGACGAGCCCGCCGCGGACGAACCCGTGCCGGACGAGTCCGCGCCGGACGAGCCTGCGGCCGACGAACCCGCGCCGGAGGCGACCGCGGACGCGTCGTCCGACGTCGGGCTGCCGCCGCCCCCGGCCGAGGGCGGCATGGCCGCGCCCGTGCTCGGCGACGCGCGCGTTCCGCCGGCGCGTCACGGCCGCCTGACCAGGCGCTCGGCCGCGAAGGCCGTCGCGAAGGGCCTGGGAGCGGCCGTCGCGATCGCGGCGATCAGCGCGACCGCGGTCGGCGCGTACGCCGTCGGCAACCTCGTGCGCGAGGTGCAGCCGGGCGTGGTCTTCGAGAGCGAGGAGATCCTCGCCGACGTGCCCGACATCGGCGCGATGGAGGGCGGCCTCAACTTCCTCCTGGTGGGCAGCGACAAGCGCCCCGCGGACGGTTCCTTCGGCGATCCGGAACTCGACTCGGCCGAGCTCAACGACGTCACGATGCTCCTGCACATCTCCCAGGACCACTCCCACGTCGAGGTCGTGAGCTTCCCCCGCGACATGCTGGTCGACGTGCCGGAGTGCGCCGACCCCGAGGACCCCGCGAACACGCTCTCCGCCGGATACGGCGTCAAGCTCAACCAGGTGCTCTCGTGGGGCGGCCTGTCGTGCGTCGGCCGAACGATCGAGGAGCTCACGGGCGTATCGATCCCGGTCGGCGGCATCGTGCAGTTCAAGGGCGTCGCCGCGCTCTCGGAGGCGGTCGGCGGGGTCGAGGTGTGCCTGGTCGACCCCATCGACGACGCCCGCTCCGGCCTGCAGCTCGAGGCCGGCCGGCACACCATCTCCGGGTACACCGCCCTCGCGTTCCTCCGGACGCGGCACGCGGTCGGCGACGGCAGCGACCTCGGCCGCATCTCGTCGCAGCAGACCTTCCTCGCCTCGCTCGCGCGCACCCTGCAGTCGAGCGGCACCCTGGGCGATCCGGTGAAGCTCTACGGCATCGCCCAGGTCGTGCTGCAGAACATGACCCTGTCGACGTCCCTCCAGGACCCGGTGCGGCTGGTCACGATCGCGCGCACCCTGCAGGACGTCGACCTCGAGAAGATCGCGTTCATCCAGTACCCGACCGCCTACACGTGGGACTCCTCGGCGGTCGAGCCGACCGCGTCGGCCGAGATCGTCAACCGGGCGCTGCAGGCCGACGAGCCGGTCGTGTTCGACCCGAACGCGACGAGCGACGCGTCGTACGGCACGGTCGCCGCCGATCCGACGACGACGGATGCCGCGACGATGCCGCCCGCATCCGACCCCGCGGCCACTCCCGGCGCCACCGCCCCGGCCACCACGGCGCCCGCGGAGCAGCTGCCGCAGGACGTGACGGGACTCACCGCCGACGAGGAGCGCTGCACCACGGCGAACCCGGGCTGATCAGGCCTGGAGCGGCTGCGAGGCATCCGTCCCAGCGCTCCCACAGGCGCGGGGTGGCAGGCTTTCCGGAGTGCGTGTCGGCTAGAATCGGGGCCTGTCCGCCACCCGGTGCCGCCCAGCGGTCGCCGCGGCGTGACGAGGAGGGCTGTCCGAGCGGCCGATGGAGCCGGTCTTGAAAACCGGTGGGCAGCAATGCCTCGTGGGTTCGAATCCCACGCCCTCCGCACCGCAGCCCCCGACCCGACCCATGCCGACGAGCCGAGAGGAGACCTCCGGAGTGAGCCGCCAGAACCCCGCAGCGCGCGGCGCCGACGCACCCCCCGCGATCGCCCGCCACGGCCGTCTCCGCCGCCACGGCGTCTGGTCGACCGTCGCGAAGGCCACCGCGTCGGTGCTGGCCGTGGTCCTCGCCTCGGGAACGGCCGTCGCCGCCTACGCGGCGTTCGACCTCGCGGCCACGGCCAAGCCGAGCATCGAGCTCGGCAACGAGGCCGCGCTCGCCGGCATCCCGGACGTGGGTGCGATCGAGGGCGGCGTCAACCTGCTCCTCATCGGCAGCGACAGCCGCGAGGGCCAGGGCGACGGGTTCGGCGACCCCGACCTCGAGACCAGCGTGCTCAACGACGTGAACCTGCTCCTGCACATCTCGCAGGACCACACGCACGCGTCGGTCGTGAGCTTCCCGCGCGACATGCTGGTCGACATCCCCGCCGGCTGCACCGACCCCGACACCGGCGAGGAGCTCTGGGAGCAGTACGGGGTGAAGATCAACTCGGTCCTCGACTACGGCGGCATGCCCTGCGTGGTGAAGACCGTGGAGAGCCTCACCGGCACCACCATCCCGTTCGCGGGCATCGTGCAGTTCATGGGCGCGGCCGCGATCTCGGAGGCCGTCGGCGGGGTCGAGGTGTGCGTGGCGGATCCCATCGAGGACGAGCACACCGACCTCTACCTCGAGGCCGGCACGCACGAGCTCTCAGGCCTGCGGGCCCTCCAGTTCCTCCGCACCCGCTACGGCGTGGGCGACGGCTCCGACCTCGGCCGCATCTCGAACCAGCAGGTGTTCATGTCGGCTCTGGCACGAGAGCTGCAGTCGAACGGCACGCTCACCGACCCGGGCAAGATGTACTCGATCGCGAAGGCCGCGCTCGACAACATGCAGCTGTCGAACTCGCTGGCCGACCCGACCAAGATGGTGTCGATCGCCAAGGCTGCGAAGGACATCGACCTGGCGAAGATCAACTTCGTCGCCTACCCG
Source organism: Agromyces arachidis (assembly GCF_052805135.1). Lineage (NCBI taxonomy): Bacteria > Bacillati > Actinomycetota > Actinomycetes > Micrococcales > Microbacteriaceae > Agromyces > Agromyces arachidis. The sequence goes on along the minus strand of NZ_JBRBDK010000014.1, from coordinate 1,107 downwards.
ACCGGATACGCCGGCGACGACCTGATCCCGACCGACTCGGCGCTGCTCGTGAACGACGCGCTCCAGCAGGACGTGCCGATCGTGCTCGATCCGACCGCCCTCGACGACACGTCGTACGCGTCGGCGAGCACCACGACGCCCGCGCCGGAGACGGCGCCCGCGCCCGCCGCGGAGAGCGAGCCGGCCGAGGGCGAGGCAGCCGACGCGGGTGCGACCCCCGCCCCGACCGCGGAGCCCCTCCCGACCGACGTGAAGGGCCAGACCGCGGCCGACACCCGATGCTCGGCCGGGCGCACGCTCGCGGACCAGTAGCGCCCGTCGCGCGGCATCCGCTCGCCCGAATCGTCTTTCGAACGGATGGCGGTTATGATGGCAGTCGCGTTCGCCTTCGGGTGTCCGCGAGGAGACGTCGCATAGTCCGGTCGAGTGCACCACCCTGCTAAGGTGGAGTCCCCGTAAGGGGACCGCGGGTTCAAATCCCGCCGTCTCCGCTCGATGAGAGGCCGCCCCGCAGGGCGGCCATCGTCGTTCCCGGCGACGTTCGCGTGCGACGTCGGAATGGCAGGATCCGCCCGCTCATCGGCGGTTCCCCATCGGTTCGGTCGCGTAGGATCCCTCTGTTCCACAAGACAAGGGGAGTTGCACACATGCGACGTTTCACCATGCCCGCTGCGCTGGTCATCGCCGGCGCGCTGGCGCTCACGGGCTGCACCGCACAGGACGGCGAGAACGCGGGCGCGGCCGCCGGATCGGCCTGCCAGACGGTCGCGACCGGGATCCGCGACATCTCGAACGGCATCCAGAACAACCTGGCGTCGGCCTCGGCCGAGACCCGCGACGACGTCGAGGGCTACCTCTCCGACGCCGCCGACCGCGTCGACGCGTTCGCCGCCGAGATCGAGGACTCCGAGTTCGCCGCGGCGGTCGAGGAGTTCGCCGCCGAGGTCGAGGCGTCGGCCGAGTACGTGGGCGACCTGCCGGAGGACGACGCCGAGGAGCAGGACGCCGAGGCGCTCGCCGAGCGGCAGACCGCCCTCCAGGAGGCCGCGGCCGACGTCCGCGAGGCCTGCTCGCCCGACGAGGAGTAGCCGGCATCCTACCCGCGCG
>NZ_JBRBDK010000013.1:0-54147 GCF_052805135.1 Agromyces arachidis | reverse complement strand
TGTCCAGCCTGCGGTACCACCTGCAGCAGCAGGCCGGACGGGACTGACCGCCGTCTGCGGCAGGCGCCCGGTTCGCGCCACGCCCGCCGTATCCCCGCCCCGACGAGGGGGCGGGGATACGGTGAGCCCGAGGAGGGCGCATGGAGTTCGGGACGATCATCACGAGCGCCGGCGAGGTCATCGACTTCATCGGCGTGATCGCGATCGTCGTGGGCGTCCTCTACGCGATGCTCGACGCCGCGGTGCGCCGGATCCGGCGCACGGGGCCCGTGTACGCGCGCTTCCGTCGCGTGCTCGGCCGCGGCATCCTGATCGGGTTGGAACTGCTCGTGGCCGCGGACATCATCCGCACGGTCGCGGTGACCCCGACGCTCGAGTCCGTGAGCGTGCTGGCGCTCATCGTGCTGATCCGCACGTTCCTCAGCTGGTCGCTCGAGGTCGAGATCTCGGGCCGGTGGCCCTGGCAGAAGGCGGACGCCGATGAACCCGCCCCCGAGGGCGGGCGCGCGACGCCGGAGCCCGCGGGTCACGCCTGAGGCGCTCAGTCGAGCGGCCAGACGGCCGACACCGTCCGCATCGCGCGTCCCTCGGGGGGCCTGAGGTCGACGAGCGCGACCTGCCGCAGGCGCACGGTGCGGCCCGGGGCGATCGCGCCCGCCGCACCGTCGGTCACGTGCGGTCGATAGTCCGGACGCGCCCGAGCGACGTCGACGTCGGCCTCGCGCAGCGCGCCGAGCAGGCGCACCCGCAGCGCGCCGAGCGGACCCGGATCGCGGACCAGCGTGACGGGCACGTCGTGCTTCGGGCCGAACATGGCACGGTCGTAGGCCTCCGCCACGACCGTGCGTCGTCCGCGGACGTGCGGGTCGAGGAGGCCGATCACCCACGCGGCGTCGCGATGGGTCTCGAACGGCTCGACCACGGTCACGTGCAACGGCCATGCCGAGACCGGGAACGCGGCGCCCGCGTCGAGCGGGTCGAGCGGCAGCACGACGGCGAAGCGGCCCATGCCTCCAGCGTACGCGGGAGCCACGGGCCGCTCCGGTGGGTCAGATGCCGGCGTCGCCGAAGAGGTCGAGCAGCGCGTCGGGCGCGAAGCGGATCTCGATCGATCCGGTCGGGCCGCCACCGGCGGTGCCGATCCACAGGCCGGAGCCCTCGTGCAGGCGCATCCAGCCATCGCGGAACACGACGTCGGCGCCGAGCGCCACGCCGATCACGGGCGACTGGCCGGCCCGCACGGCGATCGATCCCTCGAGGTCGTGCTCGGCACGCGCGTCCACGTCGTCGCGGGCCTCGACGCCCACCAGCGGACGGAGCGCCGGGGTCGCGAAGCCCGGTGCGTCGAACGGGCTGGAGGTCGTCGCATCCGCCACCGCGCCGACGTGCACGCTGGTCGAGACGAGGGCCGTCTCGGCGCGGCCGTCGAGCACGAGGCGGCTTCCGGCGCGGAACCGGTAGAAGACCCGACCGTCGACCGGGGCGGCGGGCAGGACCACGACGCTCGCCCAGTGACGCGACCATGCGAGCGCGTCGCCCCGCCGGTTCGGCGGGTCGTACAGGCTCGCAGTGAGGCGGACCGCGCCATCGGTGCGGGTCGGGGCCGACCGCAGGGAACTGTGCCGCTCGCCCTCGGGGCCGACGGACCGGGCGGATTCGAAGGAGGGCAGTCGCTGGGTGTCCCATTCGCGCAGCCACGTCTGCAGCCGAGCGCGGAGGGCGTCGAACGAGGGGCCGGTCTCGGCCGGCGCGTCGCCCTGGGCGGCGTCGAGCACGGCCCCGAGGTCGCGGTGGGGCAGCGCGCGGTCGGCGGTGCGGGGTACGTCGAGCATGGTCATGGTGATCCTCCGTCGGGGCGGCGCGAGCGCGCCGGGGTCGATGGAGGTCACGCTACGAGCGGCCCCGTCGGGCGGCATCGGCGTGAGCCCCGGGGCGGGGTGGGGGACAACCCTGAATCCCCGGGCCGGCGAGGCCGTGCCGTGGGGCCGCTCAGACGAGCAGTTGGTGCTCGGCGAGCTCGCGGTACAGGGGAACGGTCTCGACGAGCTGCTCGTGCCTGCCCTCGCCGATCACGCGACCCTCGTCCAGGACGATGATGCGGTCGGAGTCGACCACCGTCGACAGCCGGTGCGCGATCACGATGAGCGTGCGGCCGGCGGCGACGGCGTCGATCGCCTCGCGCATCATGCGCTCGTTGACGCCGTCGAGGGACGACGTCGATTCGTCGAGGAGCAGGATCGGCGGCGCGGCGAGCAGTGCTCGCGCGATCGCGAGCCGCTGGCGCTCGCCGCCGGAGAGCATGATGCCGTTCTCGCCCACCTGCGCGTCGAGCCCGGCCGGGTCGCGTTCGAGCACCCCGCCGAGGTTCACGGCGCGCAGCACGTGCACGCACTCCTCGTCGGTGGCGTCGGGGCTGCCGAGCCGAAGGTTGTCGCGGATGGTGCCGGCCAGCACCGGCGCGTCCTGCTCGACGTAGCCGATCTGCGCCCGCAGCTCGACCCGATCGATGGAGCGGAGGTCGAGGCCGCCCATGCGCACCGCCCCCACGCTGGGGTCGTAGAACCGCTCGATCAGGGCGAGGATCGTGGACTTGCCCGCGCCGGAGGGCCCGACGAGCGCGATGCGCTGCCCGCGCGGCACGCGGAACGTGACGCCGCGGAGCACGGGCTGGCGGTCGGTCACATCGGGCTCCGGCAGGTGCTCGTCGGGCGAGTCGTTCGCGGGGTCGGCCGGGTCGTTCGGCGTGGTCGCGGCGTAGGCGAAGTGCACGTCGTCGAACTCGACGGCCGGTGCGTCGGGGAGCAGGCCCTCGTTGGCCGGTCCGACCATGACGGCGCGAGCGGCGATGCGACGGTCGTGCGCGTCCTCGTCGGGCAGGTCGAGGATCTCCTGGATGCGTCCGAGCGCCCCGAGCGCCTGGTTCACCGAGGTGATCGCGCCGAACGCCTGGCCGAGCGGCAGGATCATCATGAACAGGAACAGGATGAAGGCGACGAGGTCGGCGATCGCGATCGCGCCGGAGGCGACGCGGAACCCGCCGACGCCGAGCACGACGAGGAACGAGACCTGCATCGCGATGCCGGCGATCGGCACGATGAGCGCGGAGACCTTCGCGACCTGCACGCCCATCCGCCAGGCGCCCTCGGCCTGGACGCCGACGTCGGCGACCTCGCGCTCGGTCGCCCCGGCGGCGCGGATGGTGCGCACCGAGGTGATCGCCCGTTCCACCGACGCCGCGACGTCGCCGACCTTCTCCTGCGCGGCGCGCGAGGCCTCCCGCACGCGCGCGGAGAGCAGGGTGACGGTCGTGACGGCGATCGCGACGACCAGCACGGTGAGCCCGAGCAGCACGGGATCGATGATGAGCATGGCGATGATGGCGCCGACGAACGTGACCGTCCCGCCGATCGCCTCGACGAGGCCCTGCGTGAGCACGGCCCGCAGCATCGTGGTGTCGCTGCCGACGCGCGAGACGAGGTCGCCCGTGCGTCGGGTGTCGAACTCGGCGATGGGCAGGTGGAGGATCTTGGCGATCAGCTGCCGGCGGCTCGAGAGCACGACGCCCTCGCCGGTGCGCTGCAGCAGGTAGTGCTGGTATCCGGTGATGACGGCGCTCAGCACGACCAGCGCGACCAGGGCCCAGACGAGACCGTCCAACGGGTCGCCGGCCTCGACGATGTCGATCACGCGAGCGACGAGGAGGGGCTGCGCGAGGCTCGCGACGGCACCCACGATCGAGAGCACGGCCACCCACGCGAGGACCGGGCGATGCTCGAAGAGGAAGGGCAGCAACTGGCGGAACGTCGCGCGCGGTCCCGGCGGCGTCTCGCCGCGCCGCCCGAACGGGCTCCGTCGCGCGGGGCGCTCGGGGCGGCTCGCACCGGGCTTCGGGGTGGATGCCCGGTCGGCCGCGGACTGGGTCGGGCGCTGGCCCGGCAGGGGGATCCCGCCCGTGCGGGCGGAACGGGCGGCCGCTCGCTCGGCTGCCCGGGCCTCGGCTCGCGTGCCGGGGCGCATCTCGATCTCGCTCATGTCGTCTTCCTGTCGCGGGCGCACGACTGCGGATCGGTTTCACGGCGGTCGCGGGCCGCATTGCAGCATACGTCGCGAGGCTGTGAGCGTCGCCTCGCGGCCGCCGCGCCTGTGGATGGCCGGGCGCGGGGCTCAGCGGCCGACGTCCCCGCCCGGCGCGACGATGACGGCTGCCGCGGCGCGGTGCCCCGCCAGGCAGGCTCCTGCGGCGTCCGCCCCGCCCAGGGCCGCGGCGAGGTAGCCGGCGGCGAACGCGTCGCCCGCCCCCGTGAGGTCGCGGACGCCCTCCACCGGCGCGACGGGCACGCGGGTCGCGAGCACGCCCTCGTCGAACACCTCGGTCGGCCGGGGCCCGTGCTTCACCACCAGGCGTCCGGCGACGGATGCCGCGACCGGCCCGCCGCCGGCCACGCCGAGCAGGACCGCCTCGGTCTCGTTCGCGAAGAGCACGTCCGGGCGCAGGCGCGCGTACCAGCCGAGCACGCGCTCGACGCCGAGGCCGTCGAGCAGCCCCGTCGACGAGGCGTCGATCGAGACCGACGCGCCTCGCTCGCGCGCGAAGCCGACCAGGCGGTGCACCTCCCCGCGCATCGGCTCGTGCTCGAGGCCGTAGCTCGGCACGTGCAGCCATGCCATGCCGTCGAGCCAGCCGGGATCGACGCCGTGGAGCTCGGCCGCCGCGGCCCGGTCGGGGAACATGGTGCGCTCGCCGTCGGGCGCGACGATCAGCACGACCGCGCCCGTGCGCCCGTCGCGTTGGACGCGCACCTCGACGCCGGACGCCGCGAGCGCCGCCTCGAGCGTGCGCCCCGCGGCGTCGTCGCCGACGCGACCGACGAACCGGGTCGGCGTCAGGGCGGCGGCGTGCGCCGCGACGTTCGCGGCGCTGCCGCCTCGGGCCCGGAACACCTGGGCGGCCGAGTCGGTCGCGGCGCGGATCGGCTCGGTCGCCCACACCACGATGTCCTCGAGCAGGTCGCCCACCACGACGAGCGCGCCCGGTGCGACCGCGGGCGCGGGCTCAGCCGGCGAGCTCACGCGCGATCTCCGCCCCGAGGCGTGCGTTGCCGCGGTACACGGCGAGGTTCACCTCGAGGCTGCGCCCGTCGGTGGCGCGCTGCACGAAGTCGAGGAGGAACGGCGTCGTGTCGTGGCCGGTGACGCCCGCGGCATCCGCGGCCCGGAGCGCCTCCGCGAGCACCCGATCGTGCACGGCGGGGTCGAGCTGCTCGTCCTCGGAGACGGGATTGGCGACGAGGACGGCCGAGGCGAGGCCCAGCTCGTCGCGGGCGCCGGCGACCGCGGCGGCCTCCGTCGCCGAGTCGACGCGGGCCGGCACCGGGAAACCGGAGTCCGCCACGTAGAACCCCGGGTACCGGTCGGTGCGATAGCCGACCACGGTGATGCCGAGGGTCTCGAGTCGTTCGAGCGTCGCGCCGATGTCGAGGATCGACTTCACGCCGGCGCTGACGACCGTGACGGGCGTGACCGCGAGCGACGGCAGGTCGGCCGATTCGTCGAACGTCTCGTCCGCGCCGCGGTGCACGCCGCCGAGCCCGCCCGTCGAGAACACGCGGATCCCGGCGCGGTGCGCGAGCCAGGCGGTCGCCGCCACGGTCGTGCCCGCGTCGAGGCGACGGGCGCCGGCGACGGGCAGGTCGCGCGTGCTCGCCTTGACGACGGCGTCCGACGCGCAGAGCCGTTCGATCTCGCCGGGGTCGAGGCCGACGGTGGGCACGCCGCCGACGACGCCGATGGTCGCCGGCTCGACCCCCAGGTCGCGCACGAGCGACTCGGTCTCGAGCCCGACCTCGAGGTTGCGCGGCCTCGGCAGACCATGCGTGAGGATCGTCGACTCCAGGGCGAGCACGGGGCGTCCGGCGGCGACCGCGTCGCGCACGCGATCGGCGATGCGGATGCCGGCGGTGGGGGCGGTCTGCATGCGCCTCATGCTATGTCGGCCCGCAGGTCTAGGGTGGGGAACCGTGCCGCAGCCCGTGATCGTCGCCCGAGACCTCGTCAAGCGGTATGGCGACTTCGCCGCCGTCGACGGACTCTCCTTCGAGGTCGCGCCGGGCGAATCCTTCGGGCTGCTCGGTCCCAACGGCGCCGGCAAGTCCACGACCATGCGGATGATCGGCGCGGTGTCGACGCGCACAGAGGGCGAGCTGTCGATCCTGGGGCTCGATCCCGACCGGCACGGACCCGACATCCGCTCGCAGCTCGGCGTCGTGCCGCAGGCCGACAACCTCGACACCGAACTCCGCGTGCGCGAGAACCTGCTGGTGTACGGCCGGTACTTCGGCCTGCCGCGCCGGGTCGTCGCCGAGCGGGCCGACGAGCTGCTCGAGTTCGCGCAGCTCGCCGACCGCGGGCAGGCGAAGGTCGACGCGCTCTCCGGCGGCATGAAGCGGCGTCTCACGATCGCGCGGGGGCTCATCAACGACCCGCGCATCATCCTGCTCGACGAGCCGACCACCGGGCTCGACCCGCAGGCGCGGCACATCCTGTGGGACCGGCTGTTCCGCCTCAAGGAGCAGGGCAAGACGCTCGTGCTCACGACGCACTACATGGACGAGGCCGAGCAGCTCTGCGACCGGCTCGTGGTGGTCGACCACGGGCGCATCATGGCCGAGGGCTCGCCCGCCGCGCTCATCCGGCAGTACTCGTCGCGCGAGGTGCTCGAGCTGCGGTTCGGCTCCGACCGCAACGAGGAGGTCGCCCGTGCGCTCGAGGGCTCGGGCGACCGCATCGAGGTGCTGCCCGACCGCGTCCTCGTCTACACGGCCGACGGCGAGGCCGAGCTCGAGCGCATCTCGGCCGCGGGCCTGCATCCGATCACGAGCCTCGTGCGCCGGTCGAGCCTGGAGGACGTCTTCCTCCGCCTCACCGGACGGACCCTGATCGAATGAGCGATTCCCGGTGGTCGCGTCGGAGCGACGCCCCGCACCGGGGCCCGTCGGCGACCGACGAGCCCCAGCCGGATGACGCCCGCCGGGCGATCGCGGGCGGCGCGCGCCCCCGCCGGTTCGGCGCCTGGTACGTCGCCGAGCACCGGTTCCGGGTCATGTGGTCGTACGCGCAGACGATCCTCGTGACGGGGTTCGGCGAGCCGATCGTCTACCTCTACGCGATGGGCGTCGGGCTCGCGACGCTCGTCGACCGGAACCTCTCGCTCGAGGCGGGCGGAGTCGGCTACCTCGTGTTCGTCGCGCCCGCCCTGCTGTGCAGCGCGGCGCTCACCACCGCGATGATCGAGTTCTCGTACCCGGTGCTCCTCGGCTACAAGTGGAACCCGACGTTCACGGGCATGCACTCGGGGCCGATCAGCCCGGGGCAGATCGTCGACGGGCTCGTGATCTCGGTGGTGGTGCGCCTCGCCGCGACGGTCGCGATCTACTACGGCTTCATGGTGCTGTTCGGCGCGGTGCCCTCGCCGGCGGGCTGGCTCGCCGTCCCGATCGCCACGCTCACGGGCATGGCGTTCGGCACGCTGCTCATGGCGTACGCGTCGTCGATCCGTGAGGACACCGGGCAGCTGGCCATGGTGCAGCGCCTCGTCGTGCTGCCGCTCACGCTGTTCTCGGGCACGTTCTTCCCGCTCGGCCAGCTTCCGTGGTTCCTGCAGTGGATCGGGTGGGTCTCGCCGCTCTGGCACGGCACCGAGCTGTCGCGCGTCGCGACGTTCGGCTACTCCGAGCCGATCTGGCTCAGCGTGCTGCACGTCGTCGTCCTCGTGGCGATGACCGCCGTCGGCTGGATATGGGCGCGTCGCATCGCGGTCCGGAGGCTCGCCGCATGATCATGGTCGACCACGCCCTCGAGCACCGCGGCGGCGGCCGCCGCGGCGTCGGCGCACTGTACGCGGGCAACTCCCGGGCGGTGATGTACCGCGGATGGCGCGCCACGCGCTCCACGAACTGGCTCGTGATGGTGAGCGGGCTGTTCGAGCCGATCTTCTACCTGCTCTCGCTCGGCATCGGCCTCGGTGCGCTCGTCGGCACGGTCGCCGTCGACGGCCGTGAGGTGCCGTACGCGGCGTTCATCGCCCCCGCACTGCTCGCGGTCGCCGCGATGAACGGCGCGATCTACGACTCCACGTGGAACGTGTTCTTCAAGATCCGCTTCGCGAAGCTCTACGAGGGCATGCTCGCGACCTCCCTCGGGCCGCTCGACGTGGCCCTCGGCGAGATCTCGCTGGCCCTCCTCCGAGGTGCGCTCTACGCGGGCGGCTTCATGCTCGTCATGCAGGTGCTGGGCCTCAACCTGTCGTGGTGGGCGGTGCTCGCGATCCCGGCGGTGCTGCTCATCGCGTTCGGCTTCGCGAGCATCGGCATGGCCGTCACGAGCTACCTGACGACGTTCCAGCAGATGGACTGGATCAACTTCGTCATGCTGCCGATGTTCCTCTTCTCGGCGACGTTCTACCCGCTCACCGTCTACCCCGAGCCGATCCAGTGGATGATCCAGGCGCTCCCGCTCTGGCACGGCGTCGAACTCGTCCGGGGGCTCACCACGGGCGTCGTCGGCCCGGCGATGCTCGTGCACGTCGCCTACTACGTCGTCATGATCGTCGTCGGCATGGTCTTCACGACGAAGCGGCTGCGGGCGCTGTTCCTCGACTGACGCGCGGATCGGCGAGTGTTTCCGCGTGTGACGGCCGGCCGCGACATCCGCTCGCCGCGCGCGTAGCCTCGCCTGCACGTCACGATCCGCGAGGAGCAGCCATGTCGACCCATCAGCCGCACGCCGCCGCCGAGTCCCGCCCGGGCCTCGCGACGGGCATGCGCGGTTGCCTCGAGGGGGCCGACTGCTCCAGCCTCCGGCCGGGCCACGAGCTGCATCCCATGCAGGAGCGGCTGTCGCGCATCGCCGCGAGCCGCTGGCTCGACGCGGTCGTGACCGCGACGCACGTCGACGGGTTCGTCGAACTCGTCGACCTCGACGGCGGTGCGCACCGGGTCTGGCACCACGAGGCCCTGCAGGGGCGGCTCGCCGTCGGCGACCCGGTCGCGCTGCACGAGGTCTACGACGTGCTCGCGCGCGGCGACGACCGGTTCAGCGTCGCCGCCGCCTGACCCACGATCGGTCGGCTCAGCTCGCGGGCATCATCGCCTGCATCGAGCCCATCAGCTTCTCCATGGCCATCGCGGCCTGGTCGCAGGCCATCGCGCACATGCGGCAGTGCTCGCTCATCGAGGCGTGCGCCGAGCACTCCTCCGAGCAGGCGCGGCACATCGCGAGGCACGTCTGCATCATCGACATCATGACCTGCATGTCGTAGCCGGTGGTGCGGAGCATCATGCGCATCGTCACGTCGCACACGTCGGCGCAGTTGGAGCACGTCGCGGCGCACCGACCCATGCCCTCGCCCGCATCGGCGTCCGCGCACATCACGCAGGCCTGCGAGCACGCCGTGAGGGCCTCCACGGCCTCCTGCATCATCGACAGGTCCAGGTCCTTCATCGGCATGCCCGATGCCGACATCGCGCCCTTCATCATGTCCATCGTCATGTCCACTCGCGCACCCGCCGTCTCCGGGGCCGGGCGTCGACGTTGCCGGCTGCGGACCCGGCGACCCTGTCGGCGGCCATGGTACGCCGGGGTCGGAGGTGCCAGAAGGGGGTCGCGGGACGGCCGCAGGCATGCGATGGGGGCGGATGCCGCGGCTCGTGGTCCGCGGGCATCCGCCCCGCCGTCGCGACGGCCGGCGCTAGAGCGATGCGGCCTCGGCCTCGCCCTCGGCGACGCGTCCGGTCGCGAGGTCGGCGGCCGCGTCGTCGTAGTCGACGTCCCTGGTCTCCTTCGAGATGAGCAGCGCGACGAGCGTGAGCACGCCCATGGTCGACAGGTAGATGCCGACCGGCCACGGCTGGCCGTCGGCGGCGGCCCACAGGGCGACCGCGATGAGCGGTGCGACGGCGGCGCCGAGGATCGACGACACGTTGTACGCGACGGCCGACCCGGTATACCGGACGTTCGTCGGGAACAGCTCGGGCAGCAGCGCCCCCATGGGGCCGAACGTCGCCCCCATCAGCACGAACCCGAACACCAGGAACGCCTGGGTGAGCGCGCCGGTGAACTTCGGGTCGAGCTGCGGCAGGAGGAACAGGTTGAACGTCAGGCCGAACGCGATGATCGCGCCGGTGACCCAGATGAGCAGGCGCCGACGGCCGATCGCGTCGGCGATCGGGCCCGACAGCAGCGTGAAGACGCCGAAGAACACCACGCCGATGATCTGCATCGTCACGAAGTCGGCGTAGGCGAACCCGAGGCCGGGGTAGAACTGCGCCGCGAAGGCGTTCGCGTCGAAGTCGGCGCCGGATGCCGCGGCGGCGGCCTCCGCGGCCGCCGAGGCGGTCTCGAGGTCGGCCGCCTTGGTGCCGTACGAGAGCGTGAAGTTCGTCATCAGGTAGAAGAGCACGTAGGTCGCCAGCATGATGAAGGTGCCGAGGATCAGCTCCCGCCAGTGGTGCCGGAAGGCCGCTCCGAGGGGCAGCTTGCGGATCGCGCCCTGCTGCGCCGCCGTCGTGAAGGCCTTCGACTCGACGAGCCGCAGTCGCACCCAGAGGCCGACGACGACCATGACGGCGGAGAACAGGAACGGCACGCGCCATCCCCATTCGAAGAACCACTCGCGCGACGGGGCGAGCAGGTTGATCGCGAGGAAGACCCCGTTGGCGATGATGAAGCCGATGGGCGCTCCCAGCTGCGGGAACGTGCCGTACCAGGCGCGCTTGCCCTTCGGCGCGTTCTCGGTGGCGACGAGCGCGGCGCCCGACCATTCGCCGCCGAGCGCGAAGCCCTGCGCCAGGCGCATGACGAGCAGCAGCAGCGCCGCCCACCATCCGACCTGGTCGTACGTCGGCAGCAGGCCGATCAGGAAGGTCGCGATCCCCATGGTGAGCAGCGACGCGACGAGCGTGGCCTTGCGGCCGTGCCGGTCGCCGAAGTGGCCGAAGACGATCGCGCCGACCGGGCGGGCGACCATCGCCGCGCCGAAGACCGCGAACGAGGCGAGCAGCGCGGTGGTGTCGTCGCCGGTCGGGAAGAAGAGGATCGGGAACACGAGCACGGCGGCGGTGGCGTACGCGTAGAAGTCGTAGAACTCGATGGTCGTCCCGACGAGGCTGGCGAGGATCACGCGGCCGCGGGAGTTGGCGGGCGCGGCCGGGGCCGTCGGGGCGGTCCTCGGGTCGGCGGGGGAGGTGGTCGCGGTCATGGCAGGGCAGGACTCCGGTCGTGAGGGGGCCGTCGCGTGGCCGTGGTGGGGCGCGTCGAGCGGGTGGGAATCGCTGCTTGTGGCAACCCTGACACGATACGACCTCCGTCGATCGCCGGCGAGCGGGGCACGACGAGCGGCGGGGGCGATGCGACGAGCGGAGGGCCGGACGATTTCGAGCGGTGGCGGATGTCACGTAAGGTAAGCCTTACCTGACCGAGCCGCGCTCGCGCGGCGCCCCCGTCGAAACGGCCCCAGTGCGAACGATCACCCCGACCCGGAGCGAGCCCATGGCGCTCGACCTGCTCGGCGGCGACCCCTCGGCCCCCGCGCTCGTGACGCCCGCGGGCTCCGTCGACTACGGGGAGCTCGCCGACCGGATCGGCGCGCGGCGCGCCGAGCTCGGGGCCGGGCGACGACTCGTCTTCCTCGCCGGATCGAACACCGTCGACACCGTCGTGACGTACCTCGCGGCGCTCTCCGCGGGGCACCCCCTGCTCTTCGTCGCTCCGGACGGCGGCGCGGCCGACCTCGACGACCTCGTCGCGCGATACGCACCCGACGTGATCGTCCGCGCGCGCGCCGGCGAGGGCGCGGAGATCGAGGACCGAGGCGAGGGCAGCCACCACCGGTTCCACCCCGAGCTCGCACTGCTCGCGAGCACGTCGGGTTCGACGGGCTCGCCGAAGCTCGTCCGCCTCTCGCGGGGCAACGTGCTCGCCAACGCGCGCAGCATCGCCGAGTACCTCCGCCTCGGCCAGGACGACCGGGCGGCCACGACCCTGCCCCCGCATTACTGCTACGGGCTCTCCGTCGTGAACAGCCACCTGGTCGCCGGAGGGAGCCTGCTGCTGTCCGACCGCTCGGTGGTCGAGCCGGAGTTCTGGGCCGAGTTCGACGCGGGCCGGGCGACATCGATCGCCGGCGTGCCCTACACGTACGAACTGCTCGAATCGACGGGCCTGCTCGCGCGCCCCCACCCCACGCTGCGCGCGGTCACCCAGGCCGGCGGGCGACTCGAACCGGAACGGGTGCGACGACTGGCCCGGCTCGGCCGCGAGCGCGGCTTCGAGTTCGTCGTGATGTACGGGCAGACCGAGGCGACCGCGCGCATGGCGTACCTGCCCCCCGAGCACGCCGAGTCCGCGGCTGGATCGATCGGCCGGCCCGTGCCGGGAGGCCGGTTCCGCATCGACGAGACGGTCGGCGGCGGCGAACCGGGGGAGGGCGAGCTCGTCTACTCCGGTCCGAACGTGATGATGGGCTACGCCGAGGCGCCCGCCGACCTGGCGCGGGGTCCCGAGCTCGCCGAGCTCCGCACGGGAGACCTCGCGCGGCGGCGCGCTGACGGGTTCTACGAGATCACCGGACGCCTGAGCCGGTTCGTCAAGGCGTTCGGCCTGCGGATCGACCTCGACCGACTGGAGCGGATGCTCGCCGGCGAGGGCGTCGAGGCGCGCGCGGTCGGCGTGGACGACCGCCTCGCGGTCTTCGTCCGCGAGGAGCGCTCCGTCGCACGCACGGCGGACGCGGTCGCCGCGGCCACCGGCCTGCCGGTGCACGCCTTCGACGTGCACGCGATCGCCGAGTTCCCGCGGACGTCCAACGGCAAGCCGGACCACGCGGCGCTCCGCGCGCACGCGACGCTCCTGCGGGCCGCCGATGCCGCCGTGGGTGGGGCCGAACCGCGTGCCGGCGGGGGGTCGTCGCGATCGGATGCGACGCGGGTCACGCCGCGCGAGCTCCGCGACGTCTACGCCGAACTGCTGGGTCGCCCCGACGCGACGCCCGAGGACAGCTTCACGAGCCTCGGCGGCGACTCCCTGAATTACGTCGAGCTCGTCCTGCGACTCGAATCGCGCCTCGGGGCCGTCCCGGCCGACTGGCCGGGCCGGTCGATCCGCGACCTCGCCGGCGGGCCTGACGAGCCTCCGCGCCGCGCCGCCGCCGAGCCGGCGGACGACGCACGCTCGGCCGCTCCGGACGGACGGTCCCGGCGCCGCCGGTTCGCACGGGTCGAGACCTCCGTCGTGCTCCGCGCCCTCGCGATCCTCCTCATCGTGGCCACGCACGCCGACGTCGTGCAGCTCCAGGGCGGCGCCCACCTGCTGCTCGCCGTCGCCGGCTTCAACCTGGCGCGGTTCCGCCTCGCCGGTGCCGGGCCGGAGCGCGCAGACGGGCGGGCGGACCGGATGCGACGCGTCCGCGGCCTGCTCCGCAGCGCCCGTACCGTGGCCGTGCCGGCGGTGCTCTGGGTCGGCGGCGTGGCCCTCGTCGCCGGGACCTACGACCCGGCCACCGTGGCCCTGTCGAACTGGCTCGTCGCGCCGTACGACGACGGGTGGAGCGACCAGTGGCACCTCTGGTTCCTGGAGGCGCTCGTCTGGGCGATCGTCGTCGTGGCGGCCGTCATCGCGGTGCCGCCGCTCGACTCGTTCGAACGTCGGCGACCGTTCGGCTTCGCGGCCGTCGTCCTCGGGGCCGCCCTGGCGCTGCGCTACCTCGTCTCGGGCGGGGTGACCGCCGGTTCGCCGCTCCACTACGCCCTGCCCGGCGTCGCGTGGCTGATCGCGCTCGGCTGGCTCATCGCCCGCTCGAGCACGACGCGGACCCGGCTCGTCGCGACCGGCGCGGTGCTCGTCACCGTGCCCGGGTTCTTCGGCGATCCCGCCCGCGAGGCGATCGTGATCGTCGGCCTCGGCCTGCTGGTGTGGGCCGGGAGCCTCCCGGTCCCGGCCTTCGCCGTCCGGGCGATCGGGACCGTCGCCACGGCCTCGCTGTTCGTCTACCTCACGCACTGGCAGGTCTACCCGCCGATCGAGGAGGTGTCGCCGCCGCTGGCGATCGTCGCGTCGTTCGCGGTCGGGATCTCGGCCTGGTGGCTCTGGAACCGCGCGGCCGCTCGGATCGCCGCGCGGCCGCTCAGCCGCGGAGCGCGCGCAGTGCCCGCGCGGTGACGACCGCCGCCTCGGCGGCCTCGCGACCCTTGTCCTCCTTGGACCCGGGCAGGCCCGCGCGGTCGAGCCCCTGCTGCTCGTCGTCGAGCGTGAGCACGCCGAAGCCGACCGGTTTGCCCGTGTCGAGCGCCACCCGGGTGAGGCCGTCGGTCGCCGCGGACGACACGTACTCGAAGTGCGGGGTCCCGCCGCGGATGATCACGCCGAGCGCCACGACCGCGTCGGCCCCGGCCTCGAGCGCGGCCTTCGAGACGACCGGGAGTTCGAAGCTGCCGGGGACGCGCACGAGCGAGATCTCGGCGCCGGCCGCCTCGAGGGTGCGGGTCGCGCCGGCGATGAGCCCGTCGGTGATCTCGTCGTGCCAGCTCCCGGCGACGATGACCACGCGGAGGCCGCGGCCGTCGACGTCGAGTTCGGGGGATCCGGCTCCGCTCATGATGCGTGTCCTCTCAGCAGTTCTTCCGCGGCCGCGTCGGTGAGCTGGCCGTCGTCGATCGAGTGTCCCATGCGCGTGCGCTTGGTCTCGAGGTACTGCGCGTTGGCGGCGCCGACCCCGACGACCAGCGGCACCCGGGCGGTGACGCCGATGCCGTGGCGCTCGAGCTGACGCACCTTCTCGGGATTGTTGGTCAGCAGGCGCACGTGACGCACGCCGAGGTCCTCGAGGATCGCGCTCGCCGCCGAGTAGTCGCGGGCGTCGATCGGCAGGCCGAGCGCGAGGTTCGCGTCGAGCGTGTCGAGGCCCTCCTCCTGGAGCCGGTACGCGCGCAGCTTGTTGATCAGCCCGATGCCGCGGCCCTCATGACCGCGGAGGTAGACCACCACGCCGCCGTGCTCGCGGATCGCGGCGAGCGCCGCGTCGAGCTGCGGCCCGCACTCGCACTTCAGCGAGCCGAGCGCCTCGCCGGTCAGGCATTCCGAGTGCACGCGCACGACCGCGCCCTCGGGGTCGGCGGCCGGGTCGCCCGCGATGATCGCGACGTGGTCGGCGCCCGTGCCGCGGTCGCGGTAGGCGCGGACGCGGAAGTCGCCGTGCACCGTGGGCAGCATCGTCTCGACCTCGAACACGACCCGCGAGGTCTCGTCGACCGGCTGGGGGGCCTCGCCCGCGGCGAGGTCCCGCCCCTCGTGGTGCTCCTCCAGCCACTCGATCAGCGCGGCGACCGTCGTGACCGGGAGCCCCTCGCGCTCGCCGAGCTCGATCAGCCCGGGCAGCCGCATCATCTCGCCGTCGTCCGCAACGAGCTCGCCGATCACGCCGACGGGGGCGAGGCCGGCCAGCCGCATGAGGTCGACCGCGGCCTCGGTGTGGCCGGCCCGCTCCCGGACGCCGCCGTCGACCGCGCGGAGCGGGATGATGTGGCCCGGGCGGATCAGGCGGTCCGGCGTCGCCTCGGGGTCGGCGAGGACGCGCAGCGTGTGCGCGCGCTCGCCCGCGGAGATCCCGGTCGACATCCGCTCGGCGGCATCGACCGACACCGTGTACGCGGTGCCGCGGGCGTCCTCGTTGCGCTCGACCATGAGGGGCAGGCCCAGCCGGTCGGCGACCGCGTTGGGCATCGGCGCGCAGAGGAAGCCGCTCGTGTGGCGCACCATCCAGGCGATCCACTCCTGGGTGGCGAACTCCGCGGCCATGATCGCGTCGCCCTCGTTCTCGCGCGCCTCGTCGTCGGCCACGATCACCGGCTTGCCGGCGCGCAGTGCTGCGAGCACCTCCGGCATGGTCGCGAGGCTCATCGGCGGTCTCCGATCGGTTCGGCGAGCGACGAGGGCATCGCGTGGTGGGCGTCGAGGCGCAGCATCCGTTGCACGTGCCGCGCGAGGACGTCGGTCTCGAGGTTGACGCGGTCGCCGACCGCGAGGCCGCCGAGGGTCGTGGCGGCGAGCGTCTCCGGGATCAGCGAGACCTCGAACCACGAGCCGGCGGGTTCGTCGCCGAGCGCGCTGACGGTGAGCGATACGCCGTCCACTGCGATGGAGCCCTTGTCGACCACGAGGGCGGCGAGCGCGTCGGGCAGCGCGAAGCGGATGACGCGCCATTCGTCGCCCGGGCGGATCTCGAGCACCTCGGCGGTGCCGTCGACGTGTCCCTGCACGATGTGGCCGCCGAGCCGATCGCCGACGAGCGCCGCACGTTCGAGGTTCACCGGTCGCCCCTCCGCGACGTCGTCGAGCGTGGACATGCGCAGGGTCTGCGCCATGACGTCGGCGGTGAACGACTCGGCGTCGGAGTCGACGACGGTCAGGCACACGCCCGACACTGCGATCGAGTCGCCGTGCCGCACGCCGTCGACGACCCTGGGTCCGCGCACGGTGAGCCGCACGACGTCGGCGTGCGGCTCGACCCGCGCCACGGCGCCGAGCTCCTCGATGATTCCGGTGAACATTCAGTCCTTCTCTCGGATGGTGGGTTCGGGTGTCGCGCCGGACCTCGGGCGGGCGATGACGAGGAGGTCCTCGCCGAGGCGCACGAGATCGGCGAAGTCGTAGCGGAGGGCGTCGGCGATGGTCGCGACGCCCACGTCGCCGACGGCGGTGCGCGGGCCTCCGATGACGGCCGGGGCGAGGTACACCAGCAGCTCGTCGGCGAGCCCGGCCGCCAGGAAGGCGCTCGCGAGGGTGGGGCCGCCCTCGACGAACAGCGAGCGGATGCCGCGGCGCTGCAGTTCCCCGAGCTCGGCGGCGAGGTCGGTGCCCGGGAACCGGAGCGCCGCGTGGGGGTGCCGCTCGATCGCAGCGCCCGCGGGCACCTCGCGCCGTCCGAACACGACCGGGACCGGCTGGGCGTCCAGCAGCTCGCCGTCCGCGTCCCGGGCCGTCAGCGACGGATCGTCGGTGAGCACCGTGCCGGTGCCGACCGCGATCGCGTCGGCGGCCGAGCGGCGCAGGTGCACGTCGGCGCGCGCCTCGGGGCCGGTGATCCACCGGCTCGACCCGTCGGCCGCAGCGGCCCGCCCGTCGAGGGTCGACGCCCACTTCACGGTCACCCGAGGCCGCCGGGTGCGCGCGGCGAAGAGCCAGTCGCCGAGGAACGCCTCGACCTCGTCGGCGAGCAGCCCGCCCTCGACGTCGACGCCCGCGGCGCGCAGCGTTCCCGCGCCGCCCGACGAATGGTCTCCCGGGTCGTCGACGGCGTACACGACGCGCGCGACGCCCGCATCGATGAGCGCGAGCGCGCACGGACCGGTCCGGCCCGTGTGGTTGCAGGGTTCGAGGGTCACGACCGCGGTGGCGCCGCGCGCCGCGCCGTTCGCGAGTCGCTCGAGCGCGTCGACCTCGGCGTGCGGGGTGCCGGCACCGCGGTGCCATCCCTCGGCGATCGTGCGCCCATCGGAGTCGAGCAGGACGCACCCGACGCGCGGATTCACCCCGCGGGCCGGTCCGCGCTCGGCGAGTTCGAGCGCCCGGCGCATCGCCGCCGCCTCGATCGAGGCTCGCGCGCCCGTGGACATCGGTGCCTGCCTTCCAGACTCCGGGGGTCCCGGCGGCACCGGACACGCCGACGACGCACGGCGCCGCCGGCACGTGCCGCCTCCCATCCGGACTTTCACCGTCGGTCCCGGAATTCCACCGGATCGGCCGGTCGCGCGCGACCGGATGGACGCGCGCTCGCGGTTCGCGGACTGTCACCGCCGGTTCGGACTTGCACCGACCCCGGAGCACGTTGCTCTTCGATTCTAGGTCAACGCCGACGGGTGCAGGCTATTCCCGGGTTCGGGCCGCGCGGCGGGCTCAGCGGCACTCGGCGGCCGCGGCGATCTGCGCCGCGCTCGGCCGGCCGTACGCCTCGATGCCCGCGCCGGGGAGGTCGTAGCCCATGCCGATCGCCCAGGCCGTCGCCCATGTCTCGTGGTCGCCCGAGAACTCGGGACCCTGGAAGATGGTCGCGCACGCCTCCCGCAGCACCTGGACGTGCCCGACCTCGTGCACGACGACGGCCTTGGCGTTCTCGTCGGACCACCACGCCCCCTCGATGCTGTGGCTGAGGGAGATGAGTCCCCAGCCGTCGCCGGCCTCGTCGTGGAAGAACTCGGCGGTGCCGGAGTAGAAGCCGTCGCTCGAGAAGCCGCCCACGTCGTGGGCCCAGGTGACGTCGAACGGGACGTCGAACGAGATCGACCGCGCGAACGCCTCGATCTCGGCGCGGAGGGGGAACTCGGCCAGTCGTGCCGCCTCGGCGGCGTGCGAGGCGCGCACCTCGGCGACGGCCTCGCCGAGGTCGGCGAACCGGGTCGAGTCGCCGGACGAGGTCGTGGGCGAGTGCCGCAGGCCGGCGAGGGCGTCGTCCACGGCGACGCGCGACGAGACGGTGGCCGACGGGCTCTGCTCGAGCGCGGCGACGGCTCGCGCCTCGGTCCCGGCGATGAGCGCCTCCGTGGCCTCGGCGATCGACAGGCTGCCGCCGGCGACCGCGTCGCGCGCGGCGTCGTATCGGGCCGCGGCAGCCTCGCGGGAGGGGATGAGGTCGAGCATGCCGGCCACGTCGGCGTACCGCTCCCACGCGGGGGCGAACGCCTTCGGATCCCCGAGCGCGGCGATCCCTGGGCTCGCGGGCGGTTCGGCGAGGACGGCGCGCGCCTCGTCGATGCTCGCCTGCAGCCTCGCGCGATCCTCCTCGTCGACGAGGTCGCCCAGGGCGATCCCGATGAGGGCATCGCCGCGGTCGATCGCGCTCTCGGCGCGTTCGGCGGTCTCGCGGTAGCCGGCGGCGGCCGCGTCGTACGCGGCGTCGGCGGCGGCCCACGCGGGCCACAGCTCGGCGTGCACCGCGCTCGCGATGACGTGGTGGCCGACCGCCCACGCCGCGACGACGGCGGCGATCACGCCGGCCGCGGCGAACCCGCCCATGCGCCGGGGTACGACCGGGTCGCGGGGCTGGGGCGGAACGCCGACGACCTCGACCGGTTCCCCGGCCGCGGGCGGGGAGACGGCACGCGCGCGCCCGTCCCGCGGCGCCGGCGCTCGCTCCGCGGTCTCGGGGCTGTCGGGGTGGTGCATGCGGTCCTCTCGCGCGTCGACGATCAGACGAGCGCGAGCGCCAACCTACCGTGTCGAGCCACGTCCGAGCATCACGATTCCGTCGCGGATCCGGTCAGCCGGCCGGTGCACCGCCGGACTCGCCGGCGGTTCCCTCGACCAGGCGTCGCGCCGTGCCCTCGTCGACGATGAGATCGGTGATGAGCCCCGCCGCGAGCGCACCCGTCAGGCCGGGGAGCTTGGCCTGTCCGGACACGACGCAGATCCGGCGCGGTGCCCGGCGCAGCACGCTGAAGTCGGGGCCCGTGGCGCGGGAGTTCAGCGGGATCCCGTCGGTCGAGCCGTCCGCGCGGTAGAAGACGGTGGCGACGTCGCCGACGACGCCGTCGCGGCTGAGCGCCCGGTAGTCGGCCGGCTCGAGGTATCCGCCCTGGTAGACGTGGCTCGGCACCTCGGCGAAGGGCGAGCCGATGCCGAAGATCGCCACGTCCATCGCCGCCTGCAGGTCGAGCAGGCGGCGCGTGCTGCGTTCCCGCCAGAACGCCTCCTTCGTCGCCGGGTCGTCGAAGAACGCCGGGACCGGGAACTGCTGCACGCGCGCCCCGAAGGCGTCGCCGAACCGGCGCAGCAGCTCCGATGCGTACAGGATGCCGGTGGTGCGGAGGTTCCCGGCGCCGTTCAGCTGGACGACCTCGGAGTTGTGGGTCGGCTTCGGGGCGAGGTGGCGGCTCATGGCGCTCATGGTCGATCCCCACGCGACGCCGATGGTCTGGTTCGAGTCGATGAACCGGTTGAGAATCCGTGCAGCGGTGAGGGCGACCCGCTCGAGGCGATCGACGTCGCTGGCGTGGTCGGGCACGGGGACGACGTGGGCCGAGACCTCGTGCCGCTCGAGGATCTCCTGCTCCAGCCGGCTCGGCAGTTCCAGCGGCGAGTGGATGGTGATCTCGACCAGCCCCGTCGCGCGGGCATGGCTCAGCAGGCGCGAGACCGAGGATCGCGAGGTGTGGAACTCCGAGGCGATCGCCTCCATCGTGAGGTCCTGCAGGTAGTACAGCTGCGCCGCCCGGAGGGCGTCCCTCGTCTTCCCCGACGGCATCCGGCCGTCCGTCGTCGGTCCCTGGGCGTCAGACTTCGCCATCCCGGATCTCCTGCACGTTCGTTCATTCGGCTTGCAAGTATGTGCGCACCTGCTCACGATGTATTCATCCACAGCCGCGACGCGCACGCAAGCCGTCGTGATCAGCTCGAAAGGACAGCGATGTCGCCCACCACGTCGATGAAGCACCCGTCTCCCTCCGCGCGCACCCGCGCCGAGGTCGCAGCGCTCCGTGACCGGCCGACGGCCGAGGTCGTCATCGTCGGCGGCGGGATCAACGGCATCGCGACCTTCCGCGACCTGGCCCTGCAGGGCGTCGACGTCGTGCTCGTCGAGCGCGACGACTTCGTCTCCGGGGCTTCGTCCGCGTCCAGCCACATGATCCACGGCGGCATCCGCTACCTCGAGAACGGCGAGTTCCGGCTGGTGCACGAGTCGGTGCGCGAGCGCAACGCGCTCCTGCGCATCGCCCCGCACTACGTCAAGCCGCTGCGCACGACGGTGCCGATCTTCTCCACCTTCTCCGGCATCCTGTCCGCGCCGCTGCGCTTCCTCACCCACCGGCAGGGCCGGCCCACCGAGCGCGGCGCGGCGCTCATCAAGGCAGGGCTCACCATCTACGACGCGTTCTCGCGCGACGGGGGGAACGTGCCGCGCCACCGCTTCCTCGGCCGCCGGCGCTCGCTCGCCGAGCTGCCCGCCCTGAACCCCGACCTGAAGTACACCGCGACCTACTACGACGCGAGCATGCACGACCCGGAGCGCCTCGCGCTCGACGTGCTGCACGACGGCCTCGCCGCCGGCGCGCACGCCCGCGCCGCCAACCACCTGGAGGCGGTCGGCCTCGGAGCGGGCGGGGTCCGCGTCCGGGACGGCGTGACGGGGGAGGAGTTCGACCTCGCCGCCGACGTCGTCGTGAACACGACCGGCCCGTGGACCGACCTCACCAACGCCCGGCTGGGCCGGGAGACGATGTTCATGGGCGGCACCAAGGGCTCGCACATCGTGCTCGACAACGACGAGCTCCTGGCCGCCACCGGCGGGCGCGAGATCTTCTTCGAGCACGAGGACGGCCGCATCGTCCTGATCTACCCGCTCAAGGGCCGGGTCATGGTCGGAACCACCGACCTCGAGCACGATATGCGGACGCCGGCCGTGTGCACCGAGGAGGAGGTCGACTACTTCTTCGACCTCGTCGCGCACGTCTTCCCCGGCATCCGGGTCGACCGATCGCAGATCGTGTTCCGGTTCTCCGGCGTGCGGCCGCTGCCGCGCCACGACGACACCCAGCCCGGCTTCGTGAGCCGCGACTACCGCATCGAGCGGGCGGATGTCGCGGAGCGCCCCGGCACCACCCTCCTCAGCCTCGTCGGCGGCAAGTGGACCACGTTCCGTGCGCTCGCGGAGCACCTGTCGGACGAGGTCCTCGGGCTCATCGGCCGTTCCCGCATCCGCTCGACCGAGGGCCTGGCCATCGGCGGCGGCGTCGGGTACCCCACGACCGACGACGCTCGGCTGGTGTGGATCGTGGGCCACGGCGACGGCGTGGGGCGTGAGCGCGCGGAGGTCCTGCTCGACCGGTACGGCACGCGCGCGGAGGCGCTGGTCCGCGCGATCGAGGACCGGCCGGAGTCGCCGCTGCGCGGCGCCGCCGACTACTCGCGCGAGGAGATCGCGTGGATCGCCCGCACCGAGCGCGTGGTGCACCTGTCCGACCTCGTGCTCCGCCGGACGAGCCTGGCGTTCACCGGCGCCGTCACCGCGGCCCTGCTCGACGAGCTCGCCGACATCGTCGGCGACGAGCTGGGCTGGGACGGGCCCGCTCGGCGGGCCGAGGCGGAGGCCGTCCGCCGGGTGCTCGCGGAGCGGCACGGCGTCGCCCTGGCCGAGCCCGCGTCGCTCTGACCGCTGCTCAGCGGGGCGGCTCGCCGCCCCGGCCCAGGCGGTCGCCGAGGAGCCCCGGAAGCTCGGCGAGCGTGCGGATCTCGTGCACGCCCGCCGCGGCGGCATCCGCTGCGTCGGCCGCGGTCGGCCGGGCGCCGGCCCGGTTGAGCCAGACCCCGACGAGGCCGGCCTGCGCGGCGCCGATCGCGTCGGTGCGCAGGCGGTCGCCGACGTACGCGGCCGCTGCGACCGGCTCGTCCGTCGCGAACCGCGCGACGGCGCGCTCGAAGATCCGGCGGTCCGGCTTCGTCACGCCCTCGGCGCCGGATGCCACGAGGTGCTCGATGCGCCCCGGATGCCCGACCTCGAGACCGAGGCGCACGAGCTTGGCGAGCTGGAAGTCGTGCTCGCCGTTCGTGATGATGCCGAAGCGCACGCCGGGCAGCGCCTGCCCGAGCCCGTCGAGGGCGGGCAGGACGTCGCCGTGCAGCGCCCACGACTCGCGGTACCGCTCGAAGTAGGTCGCGAACCACGCGCCCGCCGACTCGTCGTCGAGCGTGTCGCCGTGGGCGTGCGCGAAGTCCGCCGCCCTCGCGCGGCGCTGCTCCTCGAACGTCAGCTCGCCGGCGAGGTAGGCATGGTAGTGCCGCTCCTCGAGCTCGTGCCACAGCGCCTGCGCGGCGGCCTCGTCGGCCGCGTACCCACGCTCGCGGACGTGCATCGCGATGCCCGCCGCGACCGCCTCGCGGTGCGCCATCAGGGTGTCGTCGAGGTCGAACAGCACCAGCGGGCGTCCGCGGCCGTGGCCGCGGCGGTCGCCCGCGCCCGGCACACGGCCGTCGGCGCTCGTCACGGGCGGCGCAGGAACCCGACCCGGTCGTAGACCGTCGCGAGCGTCCGCTCCGCGCGCTCCGACGCCTTCTCGGCCCCGATCGCGAGCAGCCGGTCGAGCTCGGCCGGGTCCTCCATGAGCTCGAGCGTGCGCTCGCGGATCGGGGCGACGCGCTCGACGACCACGTCGGCGAGGTCCTTCTTCAGGTCGCCGTAGCCCTTGCCGTCGTACTCGGCCTCGAGTTCGGGGACCGAGCGGCCCGTCACCGTCGCGTAGATGTCGAGCAGGTTCGCGATGCCCGGCTTGGCCTGCGGGTCGTACCGGATCTCGCGCTCGGTGTCGGTCACGGCACTGCGGATGCGCTTGGCGATGACCTTCGGGTCGTCCATCAGGTTGATCAGGCCGTTCGGGCTCGCCGCCGACTTCGACATCTTGGACGTGGGCTCCTGCAGGTCGTAGATGCGGGCCGACTCCTTCGGGATCATCGCCTCGGGCACCACGAACGTGTCGCCGTAGCGCGAGTTGAAGCGGCCCGCGAGGTCGCGCGTGAGCTCGAGGTGCTGGCGCTGGTCGTCGCCGACCGGCACGAGGTGCGTGCCGTAGAGCAGGATGTCGGCGGCCATCAGCACCGGGTAGGTGAAGAGGCCGACCGTGGTCGACTCGGAGCCGTAGCGCGCCGACTTGTCCTTGAACTGGGTCATGCGGCTCGCCTCGCCGAACCCCGTGAGGGTGCCGAGCACCCAGGCGAGCTCGGCGTGCGCGGGCACGTGCGACTGCACGAACAGGGTCGACCGGTCGGGGTCGACGCCCGCTGCGAGGTACTGCGCCGCGGTGCGGCGGGTCGCCTCGCGCAGCGTCGCCGGCTCCTGCGTGACGGTGATGGCGTGCAGGTCGACGACGCAGTAGATCGGGTCGTGGTCCTCCTGCAGGGCGACCCAGTTCACCAGGGCGCCGAGGTAGTTGCCGAGGTGGAGCGAGTCGCCGGACGGCTGCATGCCGGAGAAGACGACGGGGCGTGCGGTGTTCATCGTGGTGTGGGGGTCCTTCGGTCTCAGATGGCGTAGTCGACGACGACGGGCGCGTGGTCGGACCATCGCTCGTCGTACGCGTCGGCCCGGTCGACGGCGTAGGAGACCATCGCGTCGGCGAGCGCCGGGGTGGCGAGCTGGTAGTCGATGCGCCAGCCGCTGTCGTTGTCGAACGCCTTGCCGCGCCACGACCACCACGTGTACGGGCCGGGGACCTCGCCGGCGGAGCGGCGGCCGAGGTCGACCCAGCCGAACCCGGCGCCGGCGTTGTAGCGCTCGTCGCCCTCGGCCCCCATGAAGCGGTCGAAGTACGCGCGCTCCTCGGGCAGGAAACCCGCGCGCTTGACGTTGCCCTTCCAGTTCTTGATGTCGAGGGTGCGATGGCCGACGTTCAGGTCGCCCACCACCACGGCCAGCTCGTGCGACGCGAGCTCCGACATCCGCTCGCCCATCGCATCGAGGAACCGGTACTTGTCGACCTGCTTCGGCGTCTCGGCCTCGCCGGACGGGACGTAGCAGCTGACGACCGTGACGATGCGGTCGTTCACCTCGTAGTCGGCTTCGAGCCAGCGCCCGGCCGTGTCGTGGTCCTCGGCGCCCAGCTCGACGCGGTGGATGCGCGCGCCCGAGCGACTGGCGATCGCGACGCCCGCGCGGCCCTTCGCCGTCGCGGGGTCGTGCAGGATGCTCCACTCGTCGCCGAGCAGCGAGGCGAGGTCGTCGGTCGAGGCCCGCACCTCCTGGAGGGCGAGGATGTCGACGTCGCGGGCGGCCAGCCACGCCCCCATGCCGCGGCGGAAGGCCGCTCGGACCCCGTTCACGTTGGCGGTGGCGACGCGGAGCGGGGCGGCGGAGGGCATGCCTTCGATCCTAGGCGAGGCGGCCGACGTCGCCGTCGCGGCGACGGCGACGCCGGCGCCGCTCACGCGCGGCCGCCGCGGCGTCCTCGACGGCGTGCTCGGCATCGGCGACGGCGAGCTCGGCGTCCGCCAGGTCGGCCTCGGCCCGGACCAGGCGGCGCCGGCCGCGGAGCCAGCCGAACCACCCCGCCTCCTCCATCTCGTCGCGCACCGCTCGCACCGCGCGCCGCCGCTCGGCCGCCTCCGCCCGTCGCTCGGCGAGGACGGCCTCCGCCGCGCGCTGGTCGGGCGTCACCGGGCGGAGGGTGTCGTCGGCGTCTGCGGTCTCGATCGCGATCCACGCGGCGGCGACGAGGATCACGACGCTGGCGAGCCGGAACCACAGCAGGAGCCCGATGAACACCGTGAACGTCGCGAGCAGGGGGTTGCTCGTCGTGGCGCTGACGAGCACGCCGCCGAGCACGTGCAGGATGCTCAGCGCACCCGAGCCGAGCAGCGAGCCGGTCCACATGCGCCGCCACGGGACGGCCGCCCCGGACATGAAGCGGAAGAGCACCGCGAGCGCGGCCGTGTCGATCACGAAGACGACGATGAGCGACCCGATGCGCAGGCCGTTCGACATGACGGGCGACGCGGCATCCGCCGGCAGGCCGAACAGGTCGAGGAGCGCGTCCAGCAACGTGGTCGCGACGATCGAGAGCAGGGCGGCCACGACGAGCGCGAGCCCGAACCCCAGCGAGGCGAGGAAGTCGCGGAACTTCAGGATGACGTACGAGCGCTCGTCGCGGGGCAGGCCGAACGTGCTCCGGACCGCCAGGCGCGTGTACGTGATCCAGCTGATCGCGGTCCAGATCAGGCCCGCGAGCGCGACCGCGCCGGTGAGCCCGAAGAGGCTGGTGCTCGCCTCGGTGACGTCGACGAGGTCCTCGTCGGTGATGAGGCCCTTCGGCCCGATCAGGCCGGGCGCGTACGTGTTGATGAGCGTGACGAGCGCCTGGAGCGTGGCCGGGCTCGACGTGAGCCACAGGCCCGCGATGGCGAACGCCACGTAGACGGCGGCGAACGTGGCGAACAGCGCCTGGTAGCTCATCCCCGCCGACAGCAGGAAGCCGTTGCGCTGCAGGAAGTGCCGCCACACCCTGACCGGGAAGAACTGCATGGTTCGCCGGGTCAGATCCGTCATCCGCGCGATCGGCTCGTCGAAGCGCATGCGCAGGTCGCGAGGGTCGGGGCCGGCACGCCCGGAGGACGCGGTCGAGCCGCCCGCGCCCGCATCCGGGTCGCGTCGCGTCCGCCCGTTCCGTCCCACGCGATCACCCTAGCCAGTGCCCGGCGGTCCGGAGACGAGGACGGGGCCGGCGTCCGAGGACGCCGGCCCCGTGCGAGGCGTCGGGAGCCGCTAGGGCTTGCCGCGCATGATGGCCTGCTTGACCTCGGCGATGGCCTTGGTCACCTCGATGCCGCGGGGGCACGCGTCGGTGCAGTTGAAGGTCGTGCGGCAGCGCCACACGCCCTCCTTGTCGTTCAGGATGTCGAGGCGCACCTTCGCCTCATCGTCGCGCGAGTCGAAGATGAAGCGGTGCGCATTCACGATCGCCGCGGGGCCGAAGTACTGCCCGTCGGTCCAGAACACCGGGCACGACGAGGTGCACGCCGCGCACAGGATGCACTTGGTCGTGTCGTCGAAGCGCGCCCGCTCGGCGACGTTCTGGATCCGCTCCTTGCCGGGCTCCGGCTCGGTGCGGGCCTGGAGGAACGGCTGCACCTCGCGGTAGCTGGCGAAGAAGGGCTCCATGTCGACCACGAGGTCCTTCTCGAGCGGCAGGCCCTTGATGGCCTCGACGTAGATCGGCTTCGTGATGTCGAGGTCCTTGATCAGCGTCTTGCACGCGAGCCGGTTGCGGCCGTTGATCCGCATGGCGTCGGAGCCGCAGATCCCGTGCGCGCACGAGCGTCGGAAGGTCAGCGAGCCGTCCTGCTCCCACTTGATCTTGTGCAGCGCGTCGAGCACGCGATCGGTCGCGTACATCTCGACGTCGAAGTCCTGCCAGCGCGGCTCCGAGTCGACCTCGGGGTCGAACCGCCGGATCAGGAAGGTGACGGTGAACGACTGCGTCCCGGCATCCCTGCCGGTCGACGTGTTCTCGAGCGTGGCGGTCGTCACGTCAGTACTTCCTCTCCATGGGCTGGTATCGGGTGATCGTCACCGGCTTCCAGTCGAGCCGGATGTGATCGGTGGCGACCGACGAGTGGGCGTCGCCCGACAGGTAGGCCATCGTGTGCTGCATGAACTTCTCGTCGTCGCGGTCCGGGAAGTCGTCGCGCATGTGGCCGCCGCGGCTCTCGTCGCGGTTCGCGGCCGAGGCGACGACGACCTCGGCGAGGTCGAGCAGGAACCCGAGCTCGACCGCCTCGAGGAGGTCGGTGTTGAACCGCTTCCCCTTGTCTTGCACGGCGATGTTGCGGTACCGCTCGCGCAGCCCCGCGATCACGGATGCCACGTGCGCCAGCGACTCCGCCGTGCGGAACACCTGCGCGCCCTTGTCCATCTCGTCCTGCAGCTCCTTGCGGATCGCGGCGATCCGCTCGGTGCCGTTCGAGTCGCGGAGCATCTCGAGCATGCGGCGCACGTCGCCCGCCGGATCGTCGGGCAGCGGGGTGAAGTCGACGCCCGAGTTCACGTACTCGACCGCGTTGCGGCCCGCGCGCTTGCCGAAGACGTTGATGTCGAGCAGCGAGTTCGTGCCCAGGCGGTTCGAGCCGTGGACCGAGACGCACGCGCACTCGCCGGCGGCGTAGAGCCCCGGGACCACCGTGGTGTTGTCGCGCAGCACCTCGGCCTCGACGTTGGTGGGGATGCCGCCCATCGCGTAGTGCGCGGTCGGCATGACCGGCACGGGCTCGTAGACCGGGTCGACCCCGAGGTAGGTGCGCGCGAACTCGGTGATGTCGGGGAGCTTGGTCTCGAGGACCTCGGCGCCGAGGTGCGTGCAGTCCAGGAGCACGTAGTCCTTGTCGGGGCCGGCGCCGCGTCCCTCCGCGACCTCCTGCACCATGCAGCGGGCGACGATGTCGCGCGGTGCGAGGTCCTTGATGGTGGGGGCGTAGCGCTCCATGAACCGCTCGCCGGAGGCGTTGCGGAGGATCGCGCCCTCGCCGCGGGCACCCTCGGTGAGGAGGATGCCGAGCCCGGCGAGCCCGGTCGGGTGGAACTGGAAGAACTCCATGTCCTCGAGGGGGAGGCCCTTGCGCCAGATGATGCCCACGCCGTCGCCGGTGAGGGTGTGCGCGTTCGAGGTGGTCTTGTAGATCTTGCCGAATCCGCCGGTCGCGAAGATCACGGCCTTGGCCTGGAACACGTGCAGCTCACCGGTGGCGAGCTCGTAGGCGACGACGCCCGACGGCTGGGGCACGCCGTCGACCTCGGTCATGACGAGGTCGAGCGCGTAGAACTCGTTGTAGAACTCGATGCCGAGCTTCACGCAGTTCTGGAAGAGCGTCTGCAGGATCATGTGGCCGGTGCGGTCGGCCGCGTAGCAGGAGCGGCGGACCGGCGCCTTGCCGTGGTCGCGGGTGTGCCCGCCGAATCGGCGCTGGTCGATCTTGCCGTCGGGCGTGCGGTTGAAGGGCAGGCCCATGTTCTCGAGGTCGATGACCGCGTCGATGGCCTCCTTGGCGAGGATCTCGGCCGCGTCCTGGTCGACGAGGTAGTCGCCGCCCTTGACCGTGTCGAAGGTGTGCCACTCCCAGCTGTCCTCCTCGACGTTCGCCAGCGCGGCGGCCATGCCGCCCTGGGCGGCGCCCGTGTGCGAGCGCGTCGGGTAGAGCTTGGAGATGACGGCGGTGCGCGCTCCGGGGCCCGCCTCGATGGCGGCCCGCATGCCGGCGCCGCCGGCGCCCACGATGACGATGTCGAACTGGTGGTGGTGCACGCCGTCGACGATCGTCGACTCGGCGCTCGCGGTCTGGGGGTTCACGTGACTCCTATGCGGCGGGGCAGAACGAGGGGAGCAGGTCGGCGGGCGAACCGGCGGGGCACGGGTCGAAGGTGAACACGACCAGGGTGCCGAGCACGATGAGCACGGCGGCGGATGCCACGAGCGCGAGCTTCAGCAGCTCCTGCACCATGCCCGGGTTCGTGTAGTCGTTGATCAGCGTGCGCATGCCGTTGGCGCCGTGGATGAGGGCCAGCCACAGCATCAGGACATCCCACCACTGCCAGAACGGCGAGGCCCACTTGCCGGCGACGAAGCCGAAGTCGATGGCCTTCACGCCCTCGCCGACCATGAGGTTGGCGAAGAGGTGGCCGAAGATCAGCACGAGCAGGATCACGCCGGAGGCGCGCATGTAGATCCAGCCCCACTTCTCGAGGTTCACGCCGCGGCGGGGTGCGGGTCGAGCGGGGGTGCGCGGGGATTCGATGACGGTCATCTCGGCGCTCCTAGTGGCTGAAGACGTTGATCAGGTGGCGCGGGGTGAAGGCGAGCATCGTGAGCACCCACAGCGCGATGACGACGTAGAAGAGGACCCTCTGGTTCCGCATGGCCCACGACCAGAAGTCGACCAGGATGACGCGCAGCCCGTTGAACGCGTGGAACACGATCGCGCCGACGAGCGCGACCTCGCCGAGGCCCATGATCGGCGTCTGGTACGCGGCGATGACCGCGTTGTACGCCTCGGGGCTCACGCGCACGAGCGACGTGTCGAGGATGTGCACCAAGAGGAAGAAGAAGATCGCGACTCCCGTGATGCGGTGCAGCACCCACGACCACATTCCCTCGCGGCCGCGGTAGAGCGTGCCGCCCGGCTTCTCGCTCGCCGGCTTCTCGGGTGCGGTCGGGGTCCGTGTCGTCGTTGTTGACATGGACAACCCTCCTGGCGGTGTGCGTCGCTCGCCCCACTGCGGGCGCGACGGGACCGATGGCCCGGATCCGAGTCTAATCCCGTCCGACGGGTGCTCCGGTCGCCACCGCGTCCATCCGGCGCCGCGTGGCTATCCTGAACGGATGCAACAGGCTCCCCTCGACCGCTTCTACAGCGTCATCCCCGCGGGCGGGGTCGGCTCCAGGCTCTGGCCGCTGTCGCGCGCCGATGCGCCCAAGTTCCTCCACGACCTCACCGGGTCCGGCCAGACCCTGCTGCGCGACACGTGGGAACGGCTCGCGCCGCTCTCGGGCGAGCAGCGGATCATGGTCGTCACCGGCCGCGCGCACCGGGCGGCGGTCGAGTCGCAGCTGCCCGAGCTGGCCGACGCCAACATCGTCCTCGAGAGCGAGCCGCGCGACTCGACCGCGGCGATCGGGCTGGCGGCGGCGATCCTCGAGCGACGCGAGCCGGGCGTGGTCATCGGCTCGTTCGCCGCCGATCACGTCATCTCCGGCGGCGCGCTGTTCCGCGAGGCCGTCACCGCCGCCGTGGCGGTCGCCGAGGCCGGGTACATCGCGACCATCGGCATCACGCCGACCGAGCCCGCGGTGGGATTCGGCTACATCGAGTGCGGCGAGCCGCTCGAGCTGGGCGGGCACGAGCACGTCTCCGCCGTGTCGAGCTTCGTGGAGAAGCCCGACCTCGAGACGGCCAGGTCGTACCTCGAGGGCGGGCGCCACCTCTGGAACGCGGGGATGTTCATCGCGCGCGCCGACCTGCTGCTCGCCGAGATCGCCCGGACGAAGCCCGAGCTGCATGCCGGGCTCGTCGAGCTCGCCGAGGCCTGGGACGACCCGGCGACGCGCGGACCCGCGGTCGATCGCATCTGGCCCACGCTCGAGAAGATCGCCATCGACTACTCGGTCGCCGAGCCCGCGGCCGCGGCCGGCCGCATGGCCGTCATCCGGGGGCACTTCCAGTGGGACGACGTGGGCGACTTCGCGTCGCTCGCCAAGCTCAACTCGCCGGGCGGCGCGGGCGAGCTGGCCATCCTCGGCGAGAACGCGCGCGTGCTCGCGGACGCCTCGAGCGGGATCGTCGTGAGCCGCGCCGATCGGGTCATCAGCCTGATCGGGGTGCGCGATATCGTCGTGGTGGACACGCCCGACGCGCTGCTCGTCACGACGAGCGAGCACGCGCAGCGGGTGAAGGCGGTCGTCGACGCGCTGCGGCTCGGCGGCTCGAACGACGTGCTGTAGGCACGGGAAGGCGGTCGACGGATGCCGGTGCGCAAGTCTGCCTGGTTCGGAGTGGTGCTCCTCGCGGCATCCGTCTCGCTGGCGGGCTGCGCGCCCGCGCCCGACGCCGAGGGCGGCGGAGCCGCGGCCGACGGCTGCGTCCGGATGGTCACGAACTCCGGCGGCCTGGAGGACCGCTCCTTCAACCAGTCGAGCTGGCAGGGGCTGCAGCAGGCCGAGGATGAGTACGGGGTCGAGGCCGAGGCGATCGTCTCGACGAGCGAGACCGACCTGGCGCCGAACGTGCAGCAGGCCGTCGACTCCGGGTGCGAGCTCATCGTCACGGTGGGCTACGAGCTCGCCGAGGCGACCCTGGAGCAGGCGGAGCGCAACCCCGACCTGGCCTTCGCCATCGTCGACGAGTCGGTCGAGGCCGACAACGTCAAGCCGGTGGTCTTCGACACCGCCCAGGCGTCCTACCTCGCCGGGTACCTCGCCGCGGGCGTCTCGCAGACCGGCGTGGTGGCGACCTTCGGCGGCGGCAACCAGCCGCCGGTGACCCTGTTCATGGACGGCTTCGTGGACGGCGTCGCCCGCTACAACGAGGTG
This sequence comes from Agromyces arachidis, assembly GCF_052805135.1. Taxonomy (NCBI): domain Bacteria; kingdom Bacillati; phylum Actinomycetota; class Actinomycetes; order Micrococcales; family Microbacteriaceae; genus Agromyces; species Agromyces arachidis. The sequence continues at coordinate 22,543 of NZ_JBRBDK010000013.1, read as the reverse complement.
CACGGCACGGCGGTGCGCGTGCTCGGCTGGGACAAGGCGACCCAGGACGGATCCTTCACGGGCGACTTCGAGGACATCAACAAGGGCAAGGTCCTCACCGAGGGATTCATCGACCAGGGCGCCGACGTGATCCTGCCGGTCGCGGGCCAGGTCGGCGAGGGCGCGGCGGCCGCCGCGGTCGAGCGCGACGGGGTCTCGATCGTCTGGGTCGACAGCGACGGCTATGAGACGCTGCCGGCCGAGTTCCGTCCGGTCCTGCTGACGAGCGTGCTGAAGAACACCCAGCAGGCCATGCTCGAGATCGTGGCCGACGTGCAGGCCGGCGAGTTCGCGAACGAGCCGTACGTGGGCACGCTCGAGAACGGCGGGGTCGACCTCGCGCCGTACCACGACCTCGAGTCGCTCGTGCCGCCCGAGCTGCAGGGCGAACTCGAGGGGATCCGCCAGGCGATCATCGCGGGCGAGCTGGTCGTCGAGTCGCCGTCCGCGCCCTGAGCGCACCGGGCTGGCCCTCGCTCGGGGGTGAGTTCTCCCTGCTCACATGAGCACAATGTCGCGGGTTCATAACCATTGGCCCACGGCGGCCCGGGGACCCGTGGACGCCGGCGAAACATTGGGTAACGTGACTCCACGGTCCCCGATCCGGTTCGGGGTGCAGTCTTTTGGAGGACACTGTGACGTTCACGTTCAAGAAGGCCGCGCTCGGTGGCGTCGCCACGCTCGGCGCGCTCGCGCTGCTCGCCGGCTGTGCGTCGGCCCCGGAGGAGACCGACGGCGGCGACGGCGGCGGCGAGGCGCTCGACTACCTGCCCTGCATGGTCTCCGACGCCGGCGGCTTCGACGACAAGTCGTTCAACCAGCTCGGCCTCGAGGGCATGCAGCGTGCGGCCGAGGAGCTCGGCACCGAGTACATCGAGGTGGAGTCGGCCGCTGAGACCGACTACCCGTCGAACCTGCAGAACCTCGTCGACCAGGGCTGCAACACCATCGTGACCGTCGGCTTCCTGCTCGCGCCCGCCGCCCTCGAGTCGGCCACCGCGAACCCCGACCTCGAGTACGTCTCGATCGACGACACGGTCGACACCGACTTCGACGGCGTGACCGACGCCGAGAACATCAAGCCGATCATCTTCGACACCGCCCAGGCGGCGTTCCTCGCCGGCTACCTCTCGGCGGGCATGTCCGAGACCGGCGCGGTCGGCACGTTCGGCGGCATCAACATCCCGACCGTCTCGATCTTCATGGACGGCTTCGCCCAGGGCGTGGAGTACCACAACCAGGAGAAGGGCACCGACGTCAAGGTCATCGGCTGGGACCGCGCCGCGCAGGACGGCTCCTTCACCGGCGGCTTCGAGGCGAACGACACCGCTCGCCAGGTCGCCCAGGGCCTCATCGACCAGAACGTCGACGTGCTGCTGCCCGTCGGCGGCCCGATCTACCAGAGCGCCGCTGCCGCGATCCGCGACGCGGGCCGCGACATCAAGCTCATCGGCGTCGACGCCGACGTCTACGAGACCGACCCGTCGGTCGGCGACCTGCTGCTCACCTCGATCCGCAAGGGCATCGACGTGGGCACGTACGAGGCGCTCGTCGCCGCGGGCAACGGCGAGTTCTCGGCCGAGCCGTTCATCGGCACGCTCGAGAACGAGGGCGTCGGCCTGGCGCCGTTCCACGACTTCGAGGACGCCGTCTCCGACGAGCTGAAGACCGAGGTCGAGGACCTGCAGGCGCAGATCATCGCCGGCGACATCGTCGTCGAGTCGTACCTCGCCTCGCAGGAGTAGGTACCACGCACGCAGGGAGGTCGGCGGCTCGCCGGCCTCCCTTCGGCGTTCCCGGCGGGTGCGCGACATCCGCAACATCTGAGCAACCCCGAGCGCGCATCGGCGCACTTCGGCGCACGACCGCTGCGATCTGCGGTCTGAGAACTAGGATCGGTGGCATGAAACTCGAACTCCGAGGAATCACGAAGAAGTTCGGTTCCCTGGTGGCGAACGACCACATCGACCTCACTGTCGAGGCGGGGGAGATCCACTGCCTCCTCGGGGAGAACGGCGCTGGCAAGTCGACGCTGATGAACGTGCTCTACGGGCTCTACCAGGCAGACGAGGGCGAGATCCTCCTCGACGACCAGGTCCAGCACTTCTCCGGACCGGGTGACGCGATGCGGGCCGGCATCGGCATGGTGCACCAGCACTTCATGCTGATCCCGGTGTTCACGGTCGCCGAGAACGTCATGCTGGGGCACGAGCAGACCAAGGGCGCGGGCATGCTCGACCTTCCGGCCGCACGCGCGAAGGTGCGCGAGATCAGCGAGCGGTTCGGGTTCGACGTCGATCCCGACGCGCTGGTGGACGACCTGCCCGTCGGGGTGCAGCAGCGCGTCGAGATCATCAAGGCGCTCTCGCGCGACGCCCGCGTGCTCGTCTTCGACGAGCCGACGGCGGTGCTCACGCCGCAGGAGACCGACGAGCTCATGGGCATCATGCGCCAGCTCAAGGAGTCGGGCGCGGCCATCGTCTTCATCACGCACAAGCTGCGCGAGGTCCGCGAGGTCGCGGACCGCATCACCGTCATCCGCCTCGGCAAGGTCGTGGGCGAGGCCGAGCCGACGGCGTCGAACGCCGAGCTCGCGTCGCTCATGGTCGGCCGCGCGGTCGAGCTGACCGTGCAGAAGGAGGCGCCCGACCTCGGCGACGAGGCGCTCACGGTCGAGCACCTCAGCGTCGTCGACCACATCGGCCAGCTCGTGGTGAACGACGTCGGCTTCAGCGTGCGTCGCGGCGAGGTGCTCGCCGTGGCCGGCGTCCAGGGCAACGGCCAGACCGAGCTCACCGAGGCGCTCGTGGGGCTCCAGCCCAGGGTGCAGGGCAGCGTGCGGCTCGACGGCGAGGAGATCACGCGCGCCTCCGTGCGCCGCATCCTCGACGCCGGAGTGGGCTTCGTTCCCGAGGACCGCACGGAGGACGGGCTGGTCGGCGACTTCTCCGTCGCCGAGAACCTCATGCTCGACCGGGCGGAGGGGGCGCCCTTCGTGAAGGCCGGCAACGTCCAGCGCGGCTTCCTCGCGGAGTTCGCGAAGGAGAAGGTCGACGAGTACGACATCCGGACCCCGAGCGCCGAGACGAAGGCCCGGAACCTCTCCGGCGGCAACCAGCAGAAGGTCGTGCTCGCCCGCGAGCTGAGCCGCGACCTCCGGCTGCTGGTGGCCGCGCAGCCGACCCGAGGCGTCGACGTCGGGTCGATCGAGTTCATCCACAAGCGCATCATCGAGACGCGCGACGCCGGCGTCCCGGTCGTCGTGGTGTCGACCGAGCTCGACGAGGTCACCGCCCTCGCCGACCGGATCATGGTCATGTACCGCGGCAAGGTCGTCGGCATCGTGCCCGGCGACACGCCCCGCGAGGTGCTCGGCCTGATGATGGCCGGCGAGGCGCCGCCGTCGGCGTCCGCCCCGAACCCCGAAGGAGCGGTCGCATGACCAACGCCAACGACCCCGACGTGGCGCTCGAGACCGACGACGGCGTCCCGCCCTCCGAGCCCGTCCGCGACCCCGAGCCCGAGGTCGAGCCGCCCTCGCGCTGGCATGAGGCGTTCCAGCGCATCGTGACCGGCAACGCGATCATCTCGGTCCTCGCCGTGCTGCTGGCCCTCATCGTCGGCGCGATCATGATCGCGTTCACCGACGAGCGCGTCCAGGCGGCATCCGGGTACTTCTTCGCGCGGCCCGGCGACACCTTCGCGGCGATCTGGGACTCGGTCGGCGGCGCCTACGCCGCCTTCTTCCAGGGCTCGATCTACAACTTCCGTCGCGACGACTTCATCTCCGGCATCCGCCCGCTGACCGAGACGCTGAAGTTCGCGGCCCCGCTCATCACGGCCGGCCTCGGCGTCGGCCTGGCGTTCCGCGTCGGCATGTTCAACATCGGTGGTCGCGGGCAGATGCTCCTGGCCGCCGCCGGAGCCGGGTGGGTCGCGTTCTCGTTCGACCTGCCGTGGGGCCTCCACATGGTCGTCGCCCTGATCGTCGGCATCCTCGCCGGCGCGCTCTGGGCCGGCATCGCGGGCCTCCTGAAGGCGCGGACGGGTGCGCACGAGGTCATCGTGACGATCATGCTGAACTACGTGGCGCTGTACCTCGTGTCGTGGATGCTGCGCACGCCCGGTCTCCTCCAGGCGCCCGGGTCGAACAACCCGAAGACGCCGCCCATGAAGGACACGGCCGTCTTCCCCGACCTGCTGCCGGGCCCGCAGCTGAACCTGCACTTCGGGTTCCTGCTCTCGATCGCGGCGGTCTTCCTCGTGTGGTGGATCCTCGACCGCTCCGCGCTGGGCTTCAAGTTCCGCGCGGTCGGGCACAATCCCAACGCAGCGCGCGTGGCGGGCATCAACGTCAAGGCGATGTACGTGTACGCGATGCTCATCTCGGGCGCCCTCGTCGGCCTCGCCGGCGTGCACCAGGTGCTCGGCACCGTCACCACCGGCTTCTCGTCGGGCATCGACGCCGGCATCGGGTTCGACGCGATCACCGTCGCCCTGCTGGGTCGCTCGACCCCGTTCGGCATCCTCGCCGCCGGCGTGCTGTTCGGCGCGTTCAAGGCGGGCGGGTTCGCGATGCAGGCGGCCGAGGGCGTGCCGATCGACATCGTCCTCGTCGTGCAGTCGCTCATCGTGCTGTTCATCGCGGCGCCCCCGCTCGTGCGGGCGATCTTCCGCCTGCCCCAGCCCGGCGCCAAGCCCAAGCCCAAGCGAACGCGGAGCAACCGCAAGGAGGAGGTGGCGGCGAAGTGACCGCTCCCACGCAGCACCACGCCACGACCTCGGCACCGGGGCTCGACACGACGGTGGTCGTGAGCTGGAAGGCGCCGATCGCCTTCGCCGTCGTCACGGTCCTCCTCGCGATCCTCTTCCTCGCCTCGCCGCACGACGGGGACGCCACGTTCCGCCTGTCGACCGGCAGCGACGTGATCCAGTTGCCCGAACTCGTCCTGAACGGCGTGGTCTTCGGCTGGATCAGCATCGTCCTGCTCAGCGCCGTCACCGTCGTGTCGGCCCTGCTCGTGCGGGCGCGGCGCCGCGTGCCGCTCTGGCTCGTGGTCGTGTTCGCCCTGATCGCGCTCATGGCGTTCCTGACCTGGGCCGCGGCCGGCGCGCGCACCCCGATCGTGCCCATGCCCGGTCTGCTGGCCGGCGCGCTGAGCCTGTCCGTCCCGCTGATCTTCGGCGCGCTCTGCGGGGTCATCTCCGAGCGGGTCGGCGTGATCAACATCGCCATCGAGGGCCAGCTGCTCGCCGGCGCCTTCACCTCGGCGGTCGTGGCCTCGGTCATCGGCCAGGAGCTGCTCGGCCCGCTGGTCGGCCTGGTGGCCGCCGCCATCGCGGGCGTGCTCGTCGCCTTCGTCCTCGCGGCCTTCGCGATCAAGTACTTCGTCGACCAGGTCATCGTCGGCGTGGTGCTGAACGTGCTCGTGATCGGCCTGACGAGCTTCCTGTTCTCGCAGGTGCTCGCGCCGAACGCGAGCGTGCTGAACTCCCCGCCGCGCCTGCCGCGCCTGCCGATCCCGCTGCTGTCGGAGATCCCGCTGATCGGGCCGATGTTCTTCCGCCAGACGATCATCGTGTACCTGATGTACGTCATCGTGGCGCTGGTCTACTTCGGCCTGTTCCACACGAAGTGGGGCCTGCGCCTGCGCTCGGTCGGCGAGCACCCGACCGCGGCCGACACGGTCGGCATCAACGTGACCCGCACGCGGTTCTGGAACGTCGCCCTCGCCGGCTCCATCGCGGGCCTCGGCGGCGCCTTCTTCACCCTCGGCGCGGTCGGCGCGTTCAACAAGGAGATGACCGCGGGTGCGGGCTTCATCGCCCTCGCCGCCGTGATCTTCGGCCAGTGGGACCCGATCCGGGCCACGCTCGCGGCGCTGCTGTTCGGGTTCGCCTCGAACCTGCAGAACACGCTCTCGGTCATGGGCTCGCCCGTGCCCAGCGAGTTCATGCTCATGCTGCCGTACGTGGTCACGATCCTCGCCGTCGCCGGCTTCGTCGGCAAGGTGCGGGGTCCCGCCGCCGCGGGCAAGCCGTACATCAAGTCCTGACGACGGGAGCACCATGACCGCCCAGCACGACGTCGACTGGGACCACCTGCGCGAGATCGCCCGCGAGGCGATGGCGAAGGCCTACGTCCCGTACTCCGAGTTCCCCGTCGGGGCTGCCGCGATCGCCGACGACGGGCGCGTCGTGAGCGGATGCAACGTGGAGAACGCCTCCTACGGCGTGACCCTCTGCGCCGAGTGCTCGCTCGTCTCCGCGCTCGTGATGTCGGGCGGCGGCAAGCTCACCGCGTTCACCTGCGTCGACGGGCACGGCAACGTCCTGATGCCGTGCGGGCGCTGCCGCCAGTTGCTCTACGAGCACTCGGCCGACGGCATGCTGCTCGAGACCGTCTCGGGCCTCAAGACCATCGACCAGGTGCTGCCCGACGCGTTCGGGCCGCGCCAGCTCGCCGAATTCCGAGGAGTCACCGAATGAACGCCGTCGAGGCCTTCGATGCCGTCGACCTGATCCGAACCAAGCGCGATCGGGGCGAGCTGTCGACCGCGCAGATCGACTGGCTGGTCGACGCGTACACGCGGGGCTACGTCGCCGACGAGCAGATGTCGGCGATGACCATGGCGATCTTCCTGAACGGCATGTCCCGCCGCGAGATCCGCGACATGACGATGGCGATGATCGCGTCGGGCGAGCGGATGAACTTCGCCGGGCTCGGCAAGCCGACGAGCGACAAGCACTCGACCGGCGGCGTGGGCGACAAGATCACGCTGCCGCTCATGCCCCTCGTCGCGACCTTCGGCGTGGCGGTGCCGCAGCTCTCCGGCCGCGGCCTCGGGCACACCGGCGGCACGCTCGACAAGCTCGAGTCCATCCCCGGCTGGCGCGCGGAGCTGACCAACGACGAGATGTTCGCGCAGCTGCGCGACGTCGGCGGGGTCATCTGCGCGGCCGGCGCCGGACTCGCCCCGGCCGACAAGAAGCTCTACGCCCTGCGCGACATCACCGGCACCGTCGAGGCGATCCCGCTCATCGCCTCGTCGATCATGTCGAAGAAGATCGCCGAGGGCACCGGCGCGCTGGTGCTCGACGTGAAGTTCGGCTCCGGCGCGTTCCTGAAGGACATCGAGCGCTCGCGCGAGCTCGCCCGCACGATGGTCGAGCTCGGCGAGGACGCGGGCGTGGCGACCTCGGCCCTGCTGACCAACATGAACGTGCCGCTCGGCCTGACGATCGGCAACGCCAACGAGGTGCGCGAGTCGGTCGACGTGCTCGCCGGCGGCGGACCCGCGGACGTCCGCGAGCTCACCGTCGCCCTCGCACGCGAGATGCTCGCCCTCGCGGGCCGGCCCGACGAGGACGTGGAGGCGGCCCTCGACGACGGGCGGGCGATGGACACCTGGCGCGCCGCGATCCGCGCGCAGGGCGGCGACCCCGATGCGGAGCTTCCGGTCGCTCGGGAGCAGCACGTGGTGACCGCCGACCGCGACGGGGTGCTCGTGCGGCAGGAGGCCCTGCCGTTCGGCATCGCCGCGTGGCGCCTGGGCGCGGGTCGTGCCCGCAAGGAGGACCCGGTGCAGCACGCCGCGGGGATCGACCTGCACGCGAAGCCCGGCGACGCCGTGCGCCGGGGCGAGCCGCTGTTCACCCTCCACGCCGACGAGCCCGCGCGATTCGCCCGCGCGCTGGAGGCGGTCGAGGGTGCCTGGTCGATCGGCGACGACGGCGACCCCGTCGAGGACGGCGGCCCGCTCATCGCCGACCGCATCGGGCGCTGAGCCCATCCGCAAATCCCTCGCATCGCCGACGCCTTCCGCCGGTATCGTGATGGGGTGGACACGCATGCGACCGACTACCGCCTCGAGGGCGACGGCACCGACATCCGCTCGCTGCCGAAGATCTCACTGCACGATCACCTCGACGGCGGTCTCCGGCCGCAGACGCTGATCGAGCTCGCCGAGGAGATCGGGCTCGAACTGCCCGCGAGCGACGCCGAGTCGCTCGGGACCTGGTTCTCCGACCAGTCCAACTCGGGCTCGCTCGTCGAGTACCTGAAGACCTTCGACCTCACGACCGCGGTCATGCAGACGCGTTCCGGCCTCACGCGGGTCGCACGCGAGTTCGTCCACGACCTCGCCGCCGACGGCGTGATCTACGGCGAGGTGCGCTGGGCGCCCGAGCAGCACCTCACTCGCGGGCTCACCCTCGACGAGACGGTCGAGGCCGTGCAGGCCGGCCTCGACGAGGGCGTCGACGACGTGCGGCGCCAGGGCCGCCGCATCCGCGTCGGCCAGCTCGTCACCGCCATGCGCCACGCCGATCGCGGGCTCGAGATCGCGGAGCTCGCCGTCCGGCACCGCGATCGCGGAGTCGTCGGCTTCGACATCGCCGGCGCCGAGGCGGGCTTCCCGCCCAGCCGCCACCGCACCGCCTTCGACTACCTGGCCACCCGCTTCATGCCGGTCACGGTGCACGCGGGCGAGGCAGACGGCCTCGAATCGATCCGGAGCGCGCTCTTCGACGGTCGCGCCCTCCGCCTCGGCCACGGCGTCCGCCTCGCCGAGGACCTCACCATCGAACGGCAGGACGACGAGAACACCTACGTCTCGCTCGGACCGGTGGCGCAGTGGATCCGCGACCGCGAGATCGCGCTCGAGACCAGCCCGTCCTCCAACCTCCAGACCGGAGCGATCGCCGCGTGGGGCGACGAGCTCGTCGACCACCCGTTCGACCTGCTCTACCAGCTCGGGTTCCGCGTGACGGTCAACACCGACAACCGGCTCCAGTCGGGCACCTCCCTCACTCGCGAGCTCGCGCTCCTCTCCGACGCCTTCGGGTACGACGTCGACGACTTCGAGATCTTCCAGCTCAACGCCGCCGCCGCCGCGTTCCTCCCGCTCGACGAGCGCGAGGACCTGGCCGAGCAGATCCAGGACGGATTCGACGAAGCCTGACGGGACCCCCGTCGCTCGACCCCGCACCGACGCACCACTCCGAACGGACCCCGATGAGCCTCCCGCCGCTTCCCGACTCCGCGATCGTCCTACGCGACGACGCATCCGAGTGGCGCGCCGCGGTGCGCGCCGCCGGTCGCGCCCTGGTCCGGTCGGGTGCGACGGCCGAGGCGTACACGGAGCGGATGGTCGGCGTGCTCGAGGAGTTCGGCGCGTACATCGTCATCGCCCCCGGGCTCGCGCTCGCCCACGCCCGGCCGGGGCCCGACGTGATCCGCAACGGGCTGGCGGTCGTCACCCTCGCCGAGGCCGTGCCGTTCGGGCACCCGCACAACGACCCCGTGCGCGTCGTCGTGGGCCTCGCCGTGACCGGCGCCGACGAGCACGTGGCGAGCGTCGCGGGCCTCGCGAACGTCTTCAACGAGCGCACCGCCATCGAACGGCTCGCCGGGGCGACGACGATCGACGAGGTGCGCCGGGTCTTCGACGACGGCGGCCATGCGGGGCCGTCCCCGACGGATGCCGCCGAGGAGCCACGATGAGGATCGTCGCGGTGTGCGGGGTCGGCGTCGGCACGTCGGCCATCCTCAAGGCCAACGCCGAACGGGCGCTCGAGCGGCTCGGGCTGACGGCCGACGTCGACGCGAGCGACCTCGCCGGCATCCGCGCCGCGGCGGCCGACGCGCAGGTCGTGCTCACCTCGACCGAGCTCGCCGCGCAGGTGCGCGCTGCGCTCGACGGCACGTGGGCCGAGATCATCGAGGTCGGCAACTACTTCGACGTCGACGAGATCGGCGGCAAGCTCGACGCCTCCCTCGGCTGAGCGGGATCGTGTGCGCGGCCGGGCTGACGCCCGGCGCCGGGCCGACGTCCGAGCCGCGGGTCAGGCGACGAGTTCGCGCATGCCCGTCTCGAGGCCCGCGACGAGCTCCGACGCGGCGGCGCGACGCTCGGCGACGGTGCCCTCGGTCGACGCCGCGTCGATGTACACCTTGAGCTTCGGCTCCGTGCCGCTCGGTCGCACCATGATGCGCGCGTCGCCGTCGAGGTGCAGCCGCAGCACGTCGGCGGGCGGGAGCCCGTCGAGCCCGAGTGCGAGGTCCTCGACCGCCGCGACGCGGACGCCGCCCACCTCGGCCGGCGGCTGCGCGCGGAGCCGGGCCATGACCTCGGCGATCCGCGACAGGTCGGTGACCCGGATCGACACCTGCGCCGAGGCGAAGCAGCCGAAGCGTGCGACGAAGTCGTCGAGGTGGTCGGCGATCGTCCGGCCCTCGGCCGCGAGCCGTGCGGCGAGCGAGAGGAAGGCGACCGCGGCGGAGATGCCGTCCTTGTCGCGGACGGTGTCGGGGTTGACGAGGTATCCCAGCGCCTCCTCGTACCCGAACACCAGGCCCGGCGCGCGCGAGATCCACTTGAAGCCGGTGAGGGTGGCGGAGAAGTCGAGCCCGTGGGCGCGGGCGACCGCCTCGAGGCCGGGGGAGGAGACGATGGAGCACGCGAGCGTGCCGCTCTCGCCACGCGCCGCGACCTGCTCGGCCACCTGCCAGCCGAGCAGCAGCCCGACCTCGTTGCCGGTGAGCCGGCGCCATCCGCTCGCCTCGGCGGGGTCGGGGATCGCGACGGCGAGCCGGTCCGCGTCGGGGTCGTTCGCGATCACCAGGTCGGCGCCCGCCTCGCGGGCCGCCTCGAACGAGAGGTCCATCGCGCCGGGTTCCTCGGGATTCGGGAACGCCACGGTCGGGAACCGGCCGTCCGGCTCGATCTGCGCGGCGACGAGCGTCGGCGCCGCGAACCCGGCCGTCTCGAGCACGCGGCGCAGGGTCTCCCAGCCGACGCCGTGCATCGCGGTGTACACCGTGCGCGGCTGCGCCGACGGAGCGGCGGCCACGGCCGCGGTGGCCGACACGTACGCCTCGACGACCGACTCCGGTGCGGTCTCGACGGCACCGCGCGGCAGGTCCGGCACGCGCACGGTCTCGGCGACGCGCGTGATGTGCGCGGCGATCTCGGCGTCGGCGGGCGCGACGATCTGCGTGCCGCGGTCGTCGCCGCCGAGGTAGACCTTCATGCCGTTGTCGTTCGGGGGATTGTGCGAGGCCGTCACCATCACGCCCGCGGACGTGCCGAGGTGCCGCACGGCGAAGGCGAGCACGGGCGTCGGGAGCATGCGCGGCAGGAGCACCGCGCGCACGCCGGCGCCGGCCATCACCTCGGCGACGTCACGCGCGAAGACCGCCGAGTTGCGTCGTCCGTCGTAGCCGACCACGACCGACGGCGTCGCGCCGTCCGCAGCCCGCTCGAGCAGGTGCGCGGCCAGGCCCGCCGCGCCCTGGGACACGAGCACCCGGTTCATGCGGTTGGGGCCCGCGGCGATCTCGCCCCGCAGGCCGGCGGTGCCGAACGCGAGACGGGCGTCGAACCGGTCGGCGAGGTCGGCGGATGCCCGGGCGTCGCCGTCGCGCACGCGCGCGACGATCGCGGCGAGCTCCTCGCGGGTCTCGGGGTCGGGGTCCTGCGCGATCCACGCCTCGGCGAGCGCGACGCGGTCGTCGTCGGTGAGCTGCGGCATCCGTTGCCTTCTCTCTCGTGAGGCGACGCGGGCACGCGCCGCGGATGACGGTGGGTGCGGCGCCTAGATCGCCGCGACGATCTTCGCGAGCAGGTCGGAGATCCGGGCCTCGGCGGCGCGGCCGGCCTCGATGACCTCCTGATGGCTCAGCGGGGTGGTCTGGATGCCCGCGGCGAGGTTGGTGATGAGGGACATGCCGAGCACCTCCATGCCGGCCTGGCGCGCGGCGATGGCCTCGAGCGCCGTCGACATGCCCACGATGTCGCCGCCGATCGTGCGCGCCATGCGCACCTCGGCGGGGGTCTCGTAGTGCGGTCCGCGGAACTGGACGTACACGCCCTCGTCGAGCGACGGGTCGACCTCGTGCGCGAGGGCGCGCAGGCGCGAGGAGTAGAGGTCGGTGAGGTCGACGAAGGTGGCGCCCTCGAGCGGCGAGTCGGCGGTGAGGTTGATGTGGTCGCTGATCAGCACCGGGGTGCCGGGCGTCCAGTGCTCCCTGATGCCGCCGGCGCCGTTGGTGAGGATCATGGTCGTCGCGCCCGTGGCCGCCGCGGTGCGGACCGAGTGGACGACCCGGCGGACGCCGTGGCCCTCGTAGTAGTGCGTGCGGGCGCCGATGACGAGCGCGCGACGGCCGTTCGGCAGCGCGACCGAGCGGAGGGTTCCCACGTGCCCCTCGAGCGCCGGCTTCGAGAAGCCGGGGACCTCGTCGGCGGCGATGGTGTGCGTGGTCTCGCCGATGAGCTCGGCGGCGGCGCCCCAGCCGGACCCGAGGGTCAGGGCGAGGTCGTGGCGCTCGACGCCGGTGAGCTCCGCGATGCGGGCGGCCGCGTCGCGTGCGACGTCGAACGGGTCGGCTGCGGGGTCGTCGAGCGGGTTCTGCTGCTGCATCCCCTCATCGTACGCATGCGACGGATGGCGCGGCACGCCGTGCGCGCCGTCCCGCTCGCCTGCGCGCGCCATCCGCCGGGGCACCCGCGTTCGCGCGCCTCCGCACGCGTGGGAGGATGGACGCCATGCACACCACGTTCGAGCGCACGCAACGGATCGCGGTCCTCGGAGGAGGTCCCGGCGGCTACGAGGCGGCGCTCGCCGCCGCGCAGCTCGGCGCCGAGGTCACCCTCGTCGAGCGCGCCGGCGTCGGCGGCTCCGCCGTGCTCACCGACGTGGTCCCGTCGAAGTCGCTCATCGCGACCGCCGAGGCGTCCAACGCGGTGAAGGAGGCGGCCGACCTCGGCGTGCAGTTCTTCGCCAAGGGCGCGAACGACAAGGCCGTGAAGCCCGACGTCGCGATCAACCTCCAGGCCGTCAACAAGCGCCTGCTCGGCCTCGCCGCGCAGCAGTCCGAGGACATGCGCTCCAACCTCCTCGAGGCGGGGGTCAACCTCGTGCAGGGCGAGGGACGCCTCGACGGGCCGAACGCGATCATCGTCGCGACGGCCAAGGGCGGCACCGACTTCGACCGGATCGAGGCCGACACGCTCGTGATCTCGACGGGCGCGACCCCGCGCGTGCTGCCCTCGGCGGTGCCCGACGGCGAGCGCATCCTCACCTGGACGCAGCTCTACCACCTGAAGCAGGTGCCCGAGCACCTCATCGTCGTCGGGTCCGGCGTGACCGGCGCGGAGTTCGCGTCGGCGTACCGTGCACTCGGCGCGAAGGTGACGCTCGTCTCCAGCCGCGAGCACGTGCTGCCCGGAGAGGATGCCGACGCGGCATCCGTCATCGAGAAGGTCTTCAAGCGCAACGGCATGAAGGTGCTGTCGAAGTCGCGCGCGGAGTCGGTGGTCGTCGACGGCGACGGCGTGGTCGCGACGCTCTCCGACGGGCGCGAGGTGCGCGGCACGCACTGCCTCATGGCGGTCGGATCGGTGCCGAACACGGCCGACCTCGGACTCGAGGAGGCGGGCGTGCAGCTCGCCGAGAGCGGCCACATCCGGGTCAACCGGGTGGCGCGCACGTCGATGCCGAACATCTACGCGGCCGGCGACTGCACGACGTTCCTGCCGCTGGCGTCGGTCGCCTCGATGCAGGGCCGCACCGCGGTCTTCCACGCCATGGGCGACGTCGTGAACCCGCCCGAGAACCGCAACATCACCTCGAACATCTTCACCCAGCCCGAGATCGCCACGGTCGGATGGACCGAGAAGGAGATCGAGGAGGGCGTCGTGCCCGGCACGGTCTACAAGCTCCCGCTGTCGTCGAACCCGCGGGCGAAGATGATGGGCATCCGCGACGGGTTCGTGAAGCTCTTCGCCTCGGCGGGGTCGGGCGCCATCATCGGCGGGGTCATCGTCGCCCCGAAGGCGTCGGAGCTGATCTTCCCGCTCGCGCTCGCGGTGGAGCATCGGCTGACGGTCGATCAGTTCGCCGAGGCCTTCCCCGTGTACCCGTCGCTGACCGGCTCGCTCACCGACGCCGCGCGCGCCATGCACGTCGTCCGCTGACCCCCCCCGGGCCCTTCTCAGGAGTTATCCGGCGGGTCGCTGCATCCGTCGGCGTGTCGTCCTGAGAAACGGTCGGCATGGGCGGGCGGGTCCTGAGAACGTCGCCGTCCCGGCGGCGAGGCGAGCGGATGCCGCGACCAGCAGCCGCCGACGCCATGCCGTCCTCCACAGGCCGGCCCGACGTGTCGTCGCCCGACCGGGGCGCGGCCGCGAGCCTGGAGCGGGCGCCCCGCGGCGAGACTCGTCGACGTGAGAGTCTCCCCGCCCGCTGTCGTCGCCGCGCTCGGCGGCGTGGCGACCCGAGACCAGATCCTCGGAGAGGGCGTGCGCGGCGTCGAGGTCTCCCGGGCGGTGCGCGCAGGCGAACTCGTCCGCGTGCGCCGAGCCCACTACGCCCTGCCCGATGCGCGACGCGACGCGCTCACTGCCGTGCGCGTCGGCGGCCGGCTGGGATGCGTCAGTGCGCTGGGGAGCTACGGGGTCTGGACCATGGCCGCCTCCGCGGTGCACGTGACGCTCCCCGCGAATGCCGCCCGGCTGCGCACGAACCGCGCGCTCGTCGCGGCCGATGAGCCGCTGACCTCCGACCGTGCGCGGCTCGAGGTGGAGCTGCACTGGACGGACATCCCGTTCTGCGCTCGCATGGGCGAGTTGGCATGGCGGGTGCCGGTGGAGCGAGCGCTCGCCGGGATCGCCCGCTGCCGTCCCCACGGCGAGGTGGCCGCCGCGTTCGAGTCGGCGGTGCAGCTCGGTCTGCTGACGCTCGAATCCGCACGGCGGCTGGTCGGGGCGAGCGTTCCCGAGCGGATGCCGCCCATCGCGCTCGGGGGACGGGACGGCTCGGGCGTCGAGACGCTGCTCGCGATCGAACTGCGCGCGCTCGGCGTCCCGTTCGTCCAACAGGTCCCGTTCGACGGAGTCGGATTCGTCGACTTCCTCGTCGACGGGCGCCTCGCCGTGGAGACCGACGGCTACGCCCACCACTCCGACCGCGCGGCGTTCGCCCGTGATCGTCGCCGAGACGAGGCGCTGCTGCGCCGCGGCATCCCGACGCTCCGGCTCACCGCCGCCGACGTGATCGCCGATCCGAAGGCGGCCGCGCTGCGGGTCGTCGAGGCGCTCTGCGCGATCGGCTGACGCCGCCGCCCGCTGTTCGGCGCACGCGCCCTGGCCGATCACTTGCGCACGCGCGCCGCCTGCGCACGCGCGCCGCCTGCGCACGCGCGCCGCCTGCGCACGCGCGCCGCCCGCGCACGCCGCCCGCGCACGCTGCGCCCGCCCGGCGCACGCCGCGCGCGCGGCACCCGCTCCTCCCGAGCCCCCGAAGGCTCGTTTCTCAGGACCCGCGGACCGGAACCGCCCGTATCTCAGGACGACACGCCGAGCGATGCCGCGACCCGCCGGATAACTCCTGAGAACGGGAGGGGGAGGGGAGGGGAGGGAGGTCAGGCGTCGTTGATGGCGAGGAGCAGGTGGCCGCTCGCGACCGTCACGCCGGGCTCGGCGTTGACCAGGCCGATCACGCCGTCCTTGTGGGCGACGATCGGCTGCTCCATCTTCATGGCCTCGAGCACGAGCACCAGGTCGCCCTTGACGACCTTGTCGCCCTCGGCGACGGCGATCTTCACGACCGTCGCCTGCATCGGCGCCTTGACGGCGTCGCCGGTCGAGGTGTCGACGGAGTGGTGCACGGCGCGCCGGCGGGGCGCCGGGCCGGCCGTCGCGGCCCCGGACGCGGGCGCACCCGCGAGGCGCTTCGGCAGCGAGACCTCGACACGGCGGCCGTCGACCTCGACGACCACGCTGGTGCGCGCGGCCGGGCCCTTCGTCTGCTCGAGCTCGCCGGTCCACGGCTCGAGGGTGTTGTCGTACTCGGTCTCGATCCATCGGGTGTAGACCGAGAACGGCTCGTCGCCGGCGGGGGCGAACGCCTCGTTGCGGACGATGTCGCGGTGGAACGGCAGCACCGTCGGCAGGCCGGCGACCTCGAACTCGTCGAGGGCACGCCGGGCGCGCTCCAGCGCATCCTTGCGGGTCGGGCCGGTGACGATCAGCTTCGCCAGCAGGGAGTCGAACGCGCCCGAGATCTCGTCGCCGCTGGTCACGCCCGAGTCGACGCGCACGCCGGGGCCGCCGGGGAACCGGAGCTGGTGGATGGGGCCCGGGGCCGGCAGGAAGTTGCGGCCCGGGTCCTCGCCGTTGATGCGGAACTCGATCGAGTGCCCGGTGGTCTCGGGGTCGGGGTAGTCGAGCACGCCGCCCTCGGCGAGGCGGAACTGCTCGCGCACGAGGTCGAGGCCCGTGACCTCCTCCGAGACCGGGTGCTCGACCTGCAGGCGCGTGTTCACCTCGAGGAACGAGACCGTGCCGTCCTGGCCGATGAGGAACTCGCACGTGCCGGCGCCGACGTAGCCGACCTCCTTCAGGATGGCCTTCGACGCCTCGTAGAGCAGGCGGTTCTGGTCCTCGGTGAGGAACGGCGCGGGCGCCTCCTCGACGAGCTTCTGGTGCCGGCGCTGCAGCGAGCAGTCGCGCGTCGACACGACGACGACGTTGCCGTGCTCGTCGGCGAGGCACTGCGTCTCGACGTGGCGCGGCTGGTCGAGGTACTTCTCGACGAAGCACTCGCCGCGACCGAACGCGGCGACGGCCTCGCGCGTGGCGGAGTCGAACAGCTCGGCGACCTCCTCGCGCTCGCGCGCGACCTTGAGGCCGCGGCCTCCGCCGCCGAACGCGGCCTTGATGGCGACGGGCAGGCCGTGCTCGTCGACGAACTCGAGCACCTCGGCGGCATCCGCCACCGGGTTCAGGGTGCCGGGCGCGAGCGGCGCGCCGACCTTCTCCGCCACGTGGCGGGCCGAGACCTTGTCGCCGAGGCGCTCGATGGCCTCGGGGGACGGTCCGATCCAGATCAGCCCGGCGGCGATGACGGCGCGGGCGAAGTCGGGGTTCTCGGCGAGGAAGCCGTACCCGGGGTGCACCGCGTCGGCGCCGGAGCGCCGCGCCACCGACAGCAGCTTGTCGATGACGAGGTAGGTCTCCGCGCTGGTCGTGCCGTCGAGGGCGTACGCCTCGTCGGCGAGCTTCACGTGGCGGGCGTCGCGGTCCTGGTCCGCGTACACCGCGACCGAGCCGATCCCGGCGTCGCGGGCGGCGCGGATGACGCGGACGGCGATCTCTCCACGGTTGGCGATGAGGACCTTGGTGATGCGGCGCATGACTCCCAAGCCTATTGGCCGACGCGTGCCCGCCTTTGGGTGCGGTCCACAAAAAAGCCGCTGAGGTGTTTCGGTGGGCGACAAGATCGCTCCGGCGACGGCGACGGGGCGGGGCCGTCCGGCCCGCGCCGGGCCGACTCTGCGCCGCGGCGTCGCGTCAGCGCAGGTCCCAGAGGTCCGTCCACCCGGCGCCCAGCTCGCGCACGAGTTCGCGCAGCGTCGACAGCGACAGGCCGACCACGGTCGACGGGTCGCCGGTCACCGAGCGGATGAACGGGCCGCCGAGGCTGTCCACCGTGAACGCGCCCGCGACCGAGAGCGGCTCGCCGCTGGCGATGTAGGCGTCGATCTCGTCGTCGTCGAGCCGCGCGAACTCGACCACGGCGGATGCCGCGCGCCCCACCGCGGCCCGCGGGGCGCCGCCGCGGTGGTCGATGAGCCAGTGCCCGGACCACAGCACGCCGCGCCCGCCGTTCTGGCGCCGCCAGCGCTCGCGGGCGACCTCGGGGCGATGCGGCTTGCCGTAGAGCTCGCCGTCGACGAGGAAGGCCGAGTCGCCTCCGAGGATGAGCCCGTCGATGGGGTGCCCGTCGTGCGTCCGCCCGACGATCGCCTCGGCCTTGCGCCGGGCGAGCAGCTGCACCAGCTCCTCGGGTGCGAGCGGGCCGTGCGCGGCCTCGTGCTCGGCGACTGCGGCCTCCTCGTCGACGCCGGGGGCCAGCAGGGCCGGTTCGACCCCCGCCTGGCGCAGCAGCTGGAGCCGGGCGGGCGAGGTCGAGGCGAGGTAGAGGCGCATGCGTCCATCCTGCCGTCAGGGCGGTGTGGGATGCTCGGATGGTGCCAGCTCCCCGTCGTCGACGTCCCCAGCGGCCCGCACGGCCCACGCGATCCGCTCCGCGGCCGGCGGAGCCCGGTCCGGTCCTCGACCTCGAGGTGGAGCGCATCGCGCACGGCGGCGTCGCCGTGGCCCACCACGAGGGCCGGGTCGTCTTCGTCGCCGACGCGATCCCGGGCGAGCTCGTCCGGGCGCAGGTCGTCGACGCCGGTCGCGAGCGCTTCTGGCGCGCCGAGACGGTCGAGGTGCTCCGCGCGTCGAGCGACCGACGGGAGCACGTCTGGCCCGAGGCATCCGTCGACCGTGCGCCCGAGCGCCGCGCGGGCGGTGCCGAGTTCGGGCACATCCGGATGGCGCGGCAGCGCGAGCTGAAGGCCGAGGTGCTCCGCGATGCGCTGGCCCGCTTCGGCGGCGTGCCGGCCGAGCCGGTCGTCGAGCCGGTCGACGGCGCACTCGCCCCGGGTGTCGACGCGGAGGCCGGCACGGGCTGGCGGACCCGCGTGCGCCTGCACGTCGCGCCGGACGGCACGGTCGGTCCGTACGCGTCCCGGAGCCACACCGTCGTGCCGGTCGCCGCCCTCCCGCTGGCCGTGCCGGAACTCGCGGAGATCGCCCCGCTGGACCGCCGGTTCCCGGGCGCGAGCCGCATCGACCTGATCGCCCCGTCGGACGGCGGCGCCGAGTTCGTCGTGCGCGAGGCGCACCCGCGCGAGCGCGGCGGATCCCGGTCGACGCCGAGGAGCGCGGACCCGGACGACCCGCGGGCCGCCGACCGGCCGGTGGTCGCCGAAGTCGTCGGAGCGCGTCGCTTCGTCGTCGACCGGGACGGCTTCTGGCAGGTCCATCGCGGCGCGGCGGCGACGCTGACTCTCGCCGTCCAGCAGGCGATCGACCCGGAGCGGTTCGATCCGTCGGCCGACAACCACGACCTGTACGGCGGCGTGGGGCTGCTCGCGGCGGCCGTCGGCGATCGCTTCGGCGCGGCCGTGCGCATCACCACCGTCGAGGCCGACGCCCGCGCGACGCTGCATGCGGGCGAGAACCTCGCCGACTGGGTGGGCGCTCGTGCCGTGACCGCCCGGGTCGACCGGTACCTCCACGGGTTCGCCGCGTCGACGGATGCCGCGCGCCGGGGGCTCGCCGGCGCCACGGTCGTCCTCGATCCGCCGCGGTCGGGTGCCGGCCGCGAGGTCGTCGACCGACTGGCCGGGCTCGCCCCGGCACAGGTCGTCTACGTGGCGTGCGACCCGGTCGCGCTCGCGCGCGACGTGGGCTTGTTCCGCGAGCGCGGATACGAGCTCGAGCTGGTGCGCGCGTTCGACCTGTTCCCGAACACGCACCACGTCGAGGCGGTGGCCCGACTGGCCGCTAGGGTGTGAATCGACGAGCAGCCGAGCGAGGGGACGCGGTGACCATGGAGTCCGAGCCGATCACCCCGCGCACGACGGTCGCGATCGTCGACGACCACGAGGCGGTGCGCCTCGGGCTCCGCGCGGCGTGCCGCGACGCCGGCTACGAGGTGCTCGCCGAGACGCCCGACGTGCCGCAGCTGCTCGCCCGGTTCCGCGACCCCGCCGCCCCGCCGCCGAGGGTGGTGCTGCTCGACCTCTCGCTCGGCGACGGCTCGAGCGTGACCGACAACGTCCGGGCCGTCCTCGCGATCGGCAGCCAGGTGCTGGTGCACAGCATCGCCGATCGCGTCGCCGCGGTCCGGGAGGCGCTCGCCGCGGGGGCCGCCGGCGTCATCCCGAAGTCGTCGCCCACGGCAGCCGTGATCGCGGCGATCGCGACCGTCGCTCGCGGCGACATGCTCAACAACGTCGAGTGGGCGAGCGCGATCGAGGCCGACCAGGAGTTCGCGAAGGCGCAGCTGGGCAATCGCGAGCGCGACGTCCTGCACCTGTACGCCTCGGGCCTGCCCCTCAAGCTCGTCGCGGAGCGGCTCGGGATCGCGCATTCCACGGCGCGCGAGTACCTGGACCGCATCCGCGGGAAGTACGTCGAGGTCGGGCGCCCCGCGCCGACGAAGGTCGACCTCCTGCGGCGCGCGGTGGAGGACGGCATCCTCCCGGGGCTGGAGTCGGAAGGCGGGGATGGCCGGCGCTGACCGCCCGGGCGTTCGACTGACCCCGCGGCGCGCGGCGGTGAGCCGGGCGCAGGTCGAGACCGTCGCCGGTCGCGCCCTGGGCGTGTTCGGCGTGGTGTTCGGCGCCCAGACGGTGCCGAGCGCGATCGCGCAGGAGCCTGCGCTCGTGGGCGGCGCCGGCACGGCGCTGATGGCGGTGCTCTACGGCGCACTCGGCGCGCTCGCGGTCGCGACCTTCGCCCGCACGGCCGTCCGCGCGACCGCCACGACCTTCGCCGTGCTCTACGCCCTCGCCCTGCTCGCGTGGCCGGCGCTCGTGGTCGAGCCCGAGCGGATGGCGGGCCAGACGCCCTGGCTCTACTACCTCGCCACGGTGGCGACCACCGCGGCCGTGATCGCCCTCCCTCCGCTCCCGGCCGCCGTCTACACCCTGTCGGTCCCCGCCCTGTACGGGGTGATCCGCGCGACGCCGGCGGGCGGCGACGCGGGGGCGTTCCTGGCGGTGCTCGACGCGATGTACGCGATGATCCTCGGCGTCGTGGTGCTCGTGATCATCACGATGCTCCGGCAGGCGGCGGAGGCCGTCGACGCCGCCCAGGACGCGGCGCTGCAGCGCTACGACGTCGTCGCCCGGCAGCACGCGAACGAGATCGAGCGGGTGAAGGTCGACGCGCTGGTGCACGACAGCGTGCTCACCACGCTCCTGTCCGCCGCCTCGGCCCGGACCCCGGCGGAGCGAGCCCTCGCGGCGCGCATGGCCGGCGATGCGGTCCGTCGTCTCGACGAGGCGGGGGAGGAGACCTCCGGATCCGACGGGCCCGTGCCGCTCGAGGTGCTCGCGCGGCGGCTGCGCGTCGCGGCGGCCGGGTTCTCGGCGCCGATCGAGGTCCGCACCGGCGATGTCGCGGGCATCGAGCTGCCGGTCGAGGCGGTCGACGCGCTCGCCGCCGCGGCCGTGCAGGCCATGGTGAACAGCGTGCAGCACGGCGACGTGACCGGCAGGGCGTGCACGAGGTCGGTCGAACTCCGCGGCGTCGCCCCCGCGGGATGCGTCATCCGGGTGGTCGACGACGGTCGGGGGTTCGATCCGTCGGAGGTGCCCACGACCCGGATCGGGCTGCGGGTGTCGATCTCCGAGCGGATGGCGAACGCGGGAGGCGTCGCGAACATCGCCTCCGCTCCGGGCAGGGGCACGGAGGTCGCCCTCGCCTGGCCGGCGGGGGCCGAGGGGGGCGCGTCGTGATCTCCGTCCCGCGGAGCCTGCTGCTCCTGCTCGGCGCCCTGTTCTCGGGCTACCACGTGGTGCTCGGGATCTACTCGCTCGACGTGCCCGACTCTCCGTGGCCGACGGTGACCGCCCTCGTGATGTACTCCGTCGCGACGGCGCTGAGCCTCTGGCCGGCGCGGCGGGCCCGCATGCCCGATTGGCTCGCGGCGCTGAACCTCGCGGTCGCGATCGTCCTCCCGCTGCTGGTCTCCAGCCAGCTGGACGCCGCCGCCGACAACGGCTACGCCACCTGGTACGTGGCGGCGGTGGGCACGCTGATGACGATCACGGCGGCCCGGCGGCAGCTCCTCGCGGCGTGGCTCGGCGTCATCGCCCTGGCGATCCAGACGCTCGTGTGGGCCGGCCCGCTCGCGCTCGGTGCGCTGGGGGTCGTCGGCTCGGTCGTGTGGGTCGCCATCGCCCACATGCTCTCGGCGGCGCTCGCCGGGGCGGCCCGGTCGACCCGCCGCTACGTGCAGGCGGAGCGCGAGGCCGCGGCGTGGCAGGCGGCGCAGGACGCCCACCTGTTCGAGGGGCGCATGCGACTCGCGCAGACCGAGCGCATCGCGGCGCCAATGCTCCGCCGCATCGCCGACCCGGAGCACCGGCTGACGGATGCCGAGCGGCGCGAGTGCCGGACGATGGAGGCGGCGATCCGCGACGAGATCCGAGGGCGGATGCTGCTGACGGACGCCGTCCGACGGTCCGTGAAGGAGGCGCGCGACCGCGGCACCACGATCACGCTGCTCGACGAGGGCGGCATCGACGACCTCGACGAGGACGCCCGGGACCGCGTGCTGTCGCGCCTGGCCGAGGCGATCGCCGCCTCGCGGGCCGATCGGGTCATCGCGCGCACCGCCGCCGCCGGCTCGCCGGTGGCGGTGACCGTGGTCGGCCTGCGCGGCGGCGGGGAGGGCGAGGCGATGGAGTCCGACGACGCGGAGGTCGAGCTCTGGCTGGAGATCCCGAGAGCCGGGTGATCCCGCGGCGACGGACGCGCCGGACAGGGAAGCGGGGGGGGGGGCCCCCCCCCCCCCCCCCCCCCCCCCCCCCCCACCCTCCCCCCCCCCCCCCCCCCCCCCCCCCCCCCCCCCCCCCCCCCCCCCCCCCCCCCCC
>NZ_JBRBDK010000012.1:0-57653 GCF_052805135.1 Agromyces arachidis | reverse complement strand
ATGGTACTGCAGGGGCGACCCTGTGGGAGAGTAGGACACCGCCGGACATACATTGAGGAAGAGCCGCCCAGAGCTGGGCGGCTCTTCCGCATTTAACGACGATTCCGCGTCGCCACCCCCGAGCCGCCTACGCTGGAGCGATGGGGGAACGGCTCGCCACGGCGCTCAGCCCGTACCTGCGCGCCCACGCCGGCAATCCCGTCGACTGGCACGTGTGGAGCGCGGAGGCCTTCGCGGAGGCGCGCCGCCGAGACGTCCCCGTCCTCGTGTCCATCGGCTATGCGACCTGCCACTGGTGCCACGTCATGGCCCGCGAGTCCTTCAGCGATCCGGCGATCGCGCACGTGCTGAACGCCCGGTTCGTCGCGATCAAGGTCGACCGGGAGGAGCATCCCGACGTCGATGCGACCTACCTGGCCGCTGCGTCCGCGTTCACCGGGCAGCTCGGCTGGCCCCTCACGGTGTTCGCGAGACCGGACGGCCGCGCCTTCTACGCCGGCACCTACTACCCGCCGCGCCCGGTGCGCGGAGTTCCGTCGTTCGCACAGGTGCTCGCGGCGGTCGACGAGGCGTGGCGCGAGCGGCGCGACGAGCTCGATCGCACCGCGGATGCCGTCGGGCAGGCCCTGGCCGCGGCATCCGTCACCGACACGACCGGCGAGCTGCCCGACGCGGCGGCGCTCGGGGCGGCCGTCGGCACCCTCGCGGAGACCGAGGATCGCCGGTTCGGCGGATTCGGCGGGGCGCCGAAGTTCCCCGTCGCACCCGTGCTCGGGTTCCTCGCACGGTCCGGTCCCGCCGGCCGCCGACTCGCCGAGCGGACGCTCAAGCGCATGGGCGCGTCGCCCCTCCGCGATCCCGTGGAGGGCGGATTCTTCCGGTACGCGACGCGGGAGGACTGGAGCGAGCCGCACTACGAGCGCATGCTCACCGACAACGCCCTGCTCCTGGGCGTGACCGCCGACCTCGCGTCCGGGCCCGCTCGACCCGCCTACCTCGTTCCGTTGGCGGACGGTCTCATCTCCTTTCTCGTCGACCGGATGCAGCTGCCGCACGGCGGATTCGCGAGTGCGCAGGACTCCGAGAGCGTGGTCGACGGGGAGCGCAGCGAGGGCGGGTACTACCGTCGCGACGCTGCCGGGCGGGCCGAACTGCGGCCGCCCGCGCTCGACGAGAAGGTGCTCGCCGGCTGGAACGGGCTCGCGATCGCGGGGCTCGCCCGTGCGGGCCGGGTGCTGGGCGACGACCGGGCGGTCGAGGCGGCGCGCCGGGCCGCGGACCACGTGCTCGACGTGCACCTCCGGGGCGACCGGCGACTCGCGCGCGCGTCGCTCGACGGCGTGCTCTCGGATGCCGTCGTCACACTCGAGGACACCGGGATGCTGGCGGTCGGCCTGATCGAACTGGCGCTCGCCACGGGCGAGGTCCGATACGCGCAGGTCGGCCGCGACCTCGTGGATGCCGCCGCCGCCGGAGAACCCGACCGGCCCTTCGCCCTCCCGCCGGACCCCGTCCTCGCCGACCAGGGCCTCGCGCTGCCGCCCGACCCGGCCGAGGGCGCGATGCCGTCGGGGCCCACCGCGTGCGCGCAGGCGGCGTTCCTGTTGTCCGCCCTCGGGGCCGGCGACCGCTACCGCGCACTGGCGGAACAGGCGATGCGATCCGTGGCCGGCATCGCGCTCGACCGCCCGATCGCGTTCGGGGGCGCGCTCGAGGTCATGGCGCGTCTGGCGTCGCCGCTGGTGCAACTCGTGACCGTCGTCGCCGAGGGCCGGGATGCCGGAGCGGACGACGAGCTCGTCGATGCGACGCGGCGGCACGCGGCATCCGTCTCGACCGTCGTCGACGGGCGGCAGGCCCGCGCCTTCGCACGCGCCGGCTTCGCGCTGTTCGATGGACGCGTCGCGGTCGGCGGCCGATCGACCGCCTACCGATGCCGCGAGTTCGTCTGCGCCCTGCCGGTGACCACCGCCGAGGCGCTGCGGGAGGCGGCGGAGCCTGCGGGCTGACGCATCCCGCGACGCCTCACCAGGTGGACGGCACGCGGCCGAGCATGCCCCAGACGGCGCTGCTCAGCTCGGGATGGTCGAGCGCGATGTCGCGCAGCACCTCGTACTCGAATCGCGCGACGTCTCCGCGCCGGGCCGTGGGGTGATAGGCGCGGGCGCGCGCCGGACTCCACCGCTCGGAGTGCAGTCGCTCCTCGCGCAGCGTGGCGACGACCTGCTCGTCGACCGACGGCAACTCGGGCAGGAACGCCCAGGGATCCTCTCCCAGGCGGCAGCGCAGCTCGATGAGCGCGGCGAGTTCGTCGCGTGCGTCCTGTCGCAGGCGTTCCAGCGTCGGCTCCGCCATCTGCGACCTCCCCTCGCTCGTCCGATCGTAACCGACGGTACGCGGCGAGTGTGTCGGCCGGGTTACAGGGCTGCGACGGGACGGGGCGGACCGGCGTTCGGGCTCCCGCGGATGCCGGCGGCCCCTGCTGGTTGAATGGACGGGTGAGCACCGAGCCGGACGCCCCCGCCGATGCCGTCGCCGCGCCCGATCCCGGCGCGGTCGAGGCACTCGCCGCCGACCTCGGCGAGGCGGGGTTCGCCGTCGCGCGGATCGAGGCGCTCTGGGAACGCGGTGCGGCCGCCGACGGCACGCATCCCGGGGCCGCCCTCCGTCGCGGGCACCGCGTGCCGGCGCTGCGAGCGCTCGCGCACGTGGCGACCGAGGCGCCGTCGCTCGCCACCCTCGTGCGATGCTTCATCCTCGGCATGCCGGTCCCGACCGGCGACCTCGCCTCGGCGATGCCCCGGCTCGGCGTGGACGGCGCCCGGGGGCTCGGTCTCGTGCGCGTCGGCGGCGGAGAGGCGGCGCCGCTCGTCGACCTGCGGCCGTACGCCTTCGCCGACGCCGTCGGCGAGGGCGAGTGGTGGATCGCCTCGGACCCCGGGGAACTCGCCACGGGCGGCGCGCTCCCCGAGGCGCACGTGCTCGGGGTCGGCGGCGCCTCGACGACGCTCAGCGGCCTGCTCATCCAGCGTCGGGAACCCACGACGCTCGACCTCGGGACCGGGTGCGGGATCCAGGCCATGCACGCGTCGCGCTTCAGCGACCGGGTGGTGGCGACGGATGTCTCGCGACGGGCGCTGCGCTACGCCGCGCTGAACCTGAGCCTCAACGGCATCCGGAACGTGGAGCTGCGCCACGGGAGCCTCTACGAGCCGGTCTCCGCCGACCGCTTCGGCCGCATCGTGTCGAATCCGCCATTCGTGATCACGCCCCGCCGCGACGGCGTGCCGAGCTACGACTACCGCGACGGCGGCATGGTCGGCGACGGGCTGGTGGAGGCGGTGCTGCGCGGCGCCGCCGACCACCTCGAGCCCGGCGGCATCGCCCAGCTGCTCGGCAACTGGGAGTACCGCCGCCACGGCGACGACCTCGGCGACGACCTCGGTGACGGGCTCGAGCGCGTCGCGGGCTGGCTCGCCGAAGCCGGACTCGAGTACTGGGTGGTCGAGCGCGAGCGCCAGGACCCGGGCGAGTACGCCGAGACGTGGATCCGCGACGGCGGCACGCAGCCCGGCAGCCGCGAGTTCGAAGCGCTGTACGCGGCCTGGCTCGACGACTTCGCCGAGCGCGGCGTCGAATCCGTCGGCTTCGGGTACCTCCTGCTCCGGCGGCCCGCACCCGGCGACTCGGCCCGGCTCGCGCGCGCGGAGCGCCTGCACGGACCGCTCGGCGACGCGACCGGCGGTCTCGGCGCCCATCTTTCCGCCTGCGTCGCGGCGATGGACCGGATCGGGGCGCTCGACGACCTCGGACTGCGCTCGGCGCGCGTCGCGGTCGCCGACGACGTCACCGAGGAGCGCCATCACTGGCCTGGCGCGGAACAGCCCACGGTCATCCTGCTGCGGCAGGGCGGAGGCTTCGGCCGCACGGTCGACGCCGGCACCGGCCTCGCCGCCCTCGTCGGCGCGGCGGACGGCGAGCTCCCGCTGGGCGTGCTCTCCGACGCGATCGCCCACCTGCTCGAGGTCGACCCGACCGTCCTGTGGGACGAGCTCGGCTCCGCGGTGCGCGAGCTCGTGGCTGGCGGCATGCTGCGACCCGTCGACTGACGCGCGCATCCGGGGATCGTCCGGCCGTCGGCGGTAGTGTCGTGGACGCACCGAAAGCGAGCCCATGCCCGACAGCCCCCTCTCCGCCTCCCCGTACGAGGTGCTCGGCGTGCCGTCCGATGCGGACGACGCGCAGCTGCGCCTGGCCTACCGGCGCGCGCTCCGTCACGCGCACCCGGACACCGGGGGAGACGCCGCCCGCTTCCACGCCGTGCAGGCGGCGTGGGAGCTCGTGGGAACCCCGGAGGCCCGTGCGGCGTTCGACCGGGGCATCCGCACCACCGCCCCCTCCGACGCACCCCACGACCCCTTCGCCCCGGCTGCGCCGCGACCCCGGCGCGACTCGCGGCCCCTCGCGCGCTCGTACGGGCACCCGGGCGGCTTCTCGCGGGAACGGTACCTCGCGCTCATCCGCGAGTGGGCCGGCCGCGGCGTGACCCTCGACGACCCGTACGACCCGGCGCTCGTGCGCGGCGCGCCCCGCGACATCCGCCACGTGCTCGCCGACGCGCTCGCCGAGGAGGAGACCGCGCGCGCCCTCTCGACGCTCGGCATCGCCTACACGGTCTGGCACGACCTCGCGACGGATGCCGCGGGCCCCGGCCTGCCGCCGAAGCTCGACCACCTCGTGCTCGGACCGACGGGGCTCATCGCCATCCAGTCCGAGGACTGGGGCGGACCCGTGGCGCTGAAGCGCGGCGAGCTGATCGGCGAGGCGCTCGACGGCGAGCGACCCTTCCGCGCGCTCGCGGCGCGCGCGAAGGCGGTGACCCGGCCGGCGCGAGTGAAGCCGACGGCGCTCGTCATCGTGGTCCCCGACGAGCACGCCGCCGCTCCGCTCGAGGTCGGCGGCACCAATCGCGGTGCGGCCGTGGTGCTGATGCGCCGTTCGCGGCTGGCCGCCGCCATCCGCGAGGGCATCCCCGGCTCGCCGCAGCTCGGCGGGGTCGACTCGATGGAGGTCCGCGCCCGCCTGCAGGCGACCGTGCGCTTCGCGTGAGCCGCGGTACGCGAAGATGGAGGGATGGGCATCCCTGACGTCGACGCGTACCTCGAGGACTTCACCGGATTCGTGACGGCATCGCCGTCGTCGTACCACGCCGCCGCGGAGGTGGCGCGCCGGCTGGAGGCGGCGGGATTCGAGCGGCTCGACGAGCGCGAGGCCTGGCCGACCGGCGCGGGGCGCCGGGTGGTGGTGCGCGACGGCGCGGTGATCGCCTGGGTCCAGCCCGCGACGGCGGAGCCGACGACGCCGTTCCGCATCCTCGGCGCGCACACCGACTCGCCGTCGTTCAAGCTGAAGCCGAACCCGTCGAGCGCCTCGGCCGGGCTCTCGCAGGCCAACGTCGAGGTGTACGGCGGCCCCCTGCTGAACTCCTGGCTCGACCGCGAACTCCGTCTCGCCGGGCGCCTGGTCACGCGCGACGGCGCCGAGCACCTCGTCGCGACGGGCCCGCTCCTGCGCATCCCGCAGCTCGCGATCCACCTCGATCGGGGCGTGAACGCCGACGGACTCACGCTCGACAAGCAGCGTCACGTGCAGCCGATCTGGGGCGTCGAGGGCGGCCCCGAGCCGGCCGACGTCGTCGCCCACCTGGCCGGCCTCGCCGCCGTCGACCCCGAGGAGGTCGCCGGCCACGACGTGCACGTCGTCGACGCGGCCCCGCCCGCACGTTTCGGGCGCGGCGACGTCTTCCTCGCCTCCGGGCGCATGGACAACCTGACCTCGGTGCACGCCGGCCTGACCGCCCTGCTCGCGGCGCCCGTCGACGCGGGCCACATCTGCGTCCTGGCGGCCTTCGACCACGAGGAGCTGGGTTCGGAGTCGCGCTCCGGCGCGAGCGGGCCGTTCCTGGACGACGTGCTCACGCGCATCGGCGCCGGCCTCGGGGCCGGCGTCGAGGACCGCCGCCGCGCGTTCGCGCAGTCGTGGCACGTCTCGAGCGACGCGGGCCACGCCGTGCACCCGAACTACCCCGAGCGGCACGACCCCGTGAACCGGCCCGTGCTCGGCGGCGGCCCGCTGTTGAAGCTCAACGCCAACCAGCGCTACGCGACGGATGCCGCGGGCTCCGCGCTCTGGGCCGATGCGTGCCGCCGTGCGGGCGTCGGGATGCAGCCGTTCGTCTCGAACAACGCAATCCCCTGCGGCTCGACGATCGGGCCGCTCACGGCGACGCGCCTCGGCATCCGCACGGTGGACGTCGGTCCGCCGCTGCTGTCGATGCACTCCGCGCGCGAGCTCGCGCACGTCGAGGACCTGGCCGGCCTCGCCTCGGCCGTCGCCGCGTTCTTCGCCGCGAGCTGATCGGGTCGGAGCCCTCGGCTCCGGCGTCGGCCTCGGCTCGTGCCCCGGCCTGCGCTTCGGCAGGATCTCGCTCATCGACGGCACGATCCGCATCGCGCACGCGGCGGCCCGGTGCGAGCATCGGCCCATGACCACGACCTCCGCCGCACCCGCCCTGTTCGACGACGTCGCCTCGCCGGAGGACGCCGTCCGGCACTTCCGGGCGCGGCTCGCATACGAGACCGACGTGTCGGACGTGGCCGCCGCGCTCGCCGGGGGCCCGCGCGGATTCGTGCTCGTCGATACCCGGAGCGAGGTTGCCTGGGCCGCCGGGCGGATCCCCGGCGCCGTGCACCTGCCCGGACGGCGTATCGCCGACCTCGCCGGCGAGCGCCTCGCGCCGGGCACTCCCGTCGTCGTCTACTGCTGGGGGCCCGGCTGCAACGGCGCGACGAGGGCGGCGCTCGCGTTCGCCGCGCTCGGCCACCCGGTCAAGGAGATGCTCGGAGGGTTCGAGTACTGGGCCCGCGAGGGCTTCGAGGTGGAGCGCGACGGCGGAACCGAGCGGCATCCGCTCGACCCGCTCACGAACGTCTCGACCGGGGGCCCGGTCGTCGCGTGCGCCTGCTGACCCGCCCGCCCCGCGGGAACGGTCAGCGCAGCGGGCCTCGTCTCGACTCGAGCCAGAGCGTGTGCTCGCGCAGGCCGTTGCGCACCGCCGCCTTGATGATCAGGTAGCCGATCCAGAGGCTGAGCGCGATCGTCGCGAGGTACACGATCGTGAAGATGATCAGCGCGAAGGCGCCGACTCCGCCGATGACGTTCGGGTCGATGTTCGGGTCCACCCGCCATACCTTGCCAGAGGCGGCGGGGCGGAGGAAGGGACCCGTCCGGGGGACACGCGGCCGCGAGCGGTCAGCACTCGATGACGTTCACCGCGAGGCCGCCCTCGCTGGTCTCCTTGTACTTGGTCATCATGTCGATCCCGGTCTGCCGCATGGTCTCGATCACCGTGTCGAGCGAGACGATGTGCGTGCCGTCGCCGTGCAGCGCGAGTCGGGCCGCCGAGACCGCCGTCGAGGCGGCGATCGCGTTGCGCTCGATGCACGGCACCTGCACGAGTCCCGCCACCGGGTCGCACGTGAGCCCGAGGTGGTGCTCCATCGCGATCTCGGCCGCGTTCTCGATCTGGCGGGGCGTGCCGCCGAGCACGCCGCACAGCGCGCCCGCCGCCATGGCGCACGCCGAGCCGACCTCGGCCTGGCAGCCGCCCTCGGCGCCCGAGATCGACGCGTTCTTCTTCACCAGGCTGGCGATCGCCGCGGCGGTCAGCAGGAAGCGGCGCAGGCCCTCCTGGTCGGCGCCCGGCACGAACCGGAGGTAGTAGTGGCCGACCGCCGGGATGATGCCGGCCGCGCCGTTCGTCGGGGCCGTGACGACCCGCCCGCCCGATGCGTTCTCCTCGTTGACGGCCAGCGCGAAGGCGTGCAGCCACTCCGTGGAGGTGTCGCGCACGTGCTCGTCGCGGTCGTACTCCTCGAGGCGGCGGCGCACCTCCGGGGCCCGGCGCTTCACCTTGAGGATGCCCGGCAGGGTGCCCTCGGTGCGCAGCCCGTGCTCGACGCACTCGGCCATGGCCGCCCAGATCGCGTCGAGGCCGGCGACGATGTCGTCCTCGCCGTGCACGGCGACCTCATTGCGCCAGGCGACGTCGCAGAAGTTCACCCCGTGCCGGTCGCAGAGCTCGAGCAGCTCGGCGGCGGTCGAGTACGGCAGCGGATGCCGGAGCGCCTCGGCCTGCTCGGGCGCGTCGCCCTCCCGGCGCACGAAGCCTCCGCCGACGGAGTAGTAGGTCTCCTCCGCCAGGGGGAGCGCGTCGTCGTCGCCCCAGGCCTGCAGCGTCATCGCGTTGGGGTGACCGGGGAGCCGCGTGCGCGGCTCGAGCGAGACGTCGGCCCGGGTCATGGTGACCGGATGGCTGCCGGCGAGGCGGACCTCCCGGCCCTCGGTCCCGAGCCGCTCCCACGCGCTCCGGACCTCATCGGGATCGCAGTCGTGCGGGGTCAGCCCGGCGAGGCCGGCGACCACCGCGTCGGGGGTGCCGTGACCGAGGCCGGTGGCGCCGAGGGAGCCGTACAGCGAACAGGTCACCCGGCGGACTCGCTCGAGTCGGCCGTCGGCCGCGAGGGCCTCGATGAACGTGCGGGCGGCCCGCATCGGCCCCACGGTGTGGGAGCTGGAGGGCCCGATCCCGATCGAGAACAGGTCGAGGGCGGAGACGAACGCTGTCACCCGTCCAGCGTACGCCCGCTGCGACGCAGGATTCCGGTGCGGACGTGCAAGATCCTGCACATCCTGCGAGGCTGCGCGCGGGTGCGGCAGGGCCTGCGGACGACCGGGCCCGTTCACGGAGTCGGCCCAGCTTCGTCGCCATAGGCTGTCGGGATGCCCATCCATCCCGTTGCCGACGCCGTGCCGCCCGCCGGCGGCCTCGTCGTGCGTCTCATGCGCGACGACGAGTCGCCCATGGTCGGCGCACTCGTCCGGCGCGCCTACGAGGCCGACTTCGACCTGACCGAGGACTACCTCGTCGAGATCGAGGCGGTCGCCGACCGTGCGCGGGAGCACGAGGTGTGGATCGCAGAGGACGTCGCGAGCGGCGAGGTGCTCGGCACGGTCACCACGCCGCGCGCCGGCCGGCGCATGTCGGCGGTCGCGCGGCACGCGGACGAACTCGACTTCCGCTTCCTCGGCGTCTCCTCGGCGGCACGAGGCCGCGGTGTGGGCGAGGTGCTCGTCCGGTGGGTCGTCGACCTGGCGGCGAGCCGCGGCATCCGTCGCGTCGTGCTCAACACCGGACCGCAGATGGCCGCGGCCCAGCGCCTGTACGAGCGGCTCGGCTTCGAGCGGCTCGACGACCGTGCGTTCACGTTCGAGCGCCCCGACGGCACGAGCATCACGATCCTGGCCTACGGTCTCGACGTCCGCTCGCCGATCGAGGTCACGGCGGCCTGAGCCCGCAGGCGACCGGCGGAGCGCTCAGCGCCCGCCGCGGCGGCTCGTGATCCGACCGGTGTCGAAGCCGAGCAGGTGCAGGCCGCCGTGGAAGCGCGCATGCTCGACCTTGACGCATCGGTCCATGACGACCGTGAGGCCCCGCTCCTCGGCGTCGTACGCGGCCTGCTCGTTCCAGATCCCGAGCTGCACCCAGATCACCTTCGCGCCCGCGGCGACGACCTCGTCGACGACCGACGGGATGTCGCTGCCGCGCCGGAAGACCACGACGATGTCGGGCACCTCGGGCAGGTCCTGCAGGCTCGCGTACGCGGGCCGGCCGAGGATCTCGGTCTCGTTCGGGTTCACGAAGTAGACCCTGTAGTCGCTCGACTGCTGCAGGTACGTGCCGACGAAGTAGCTCGAGCGCTGGGGCTTCGGCGACGCGCCGACGATCGCGATCGACTCCGCCGCGTCGAGGATGCGGAGCCGCTGCTTCGCATCCGGCCCGATCCACGTGCGCTGCGACTTCAGCAGCTTCGCCAGCGGCGAGCTCGCGGGGAGTTCGCACGAGAGCCCGTTGACGAGGCGGACCGTCTCGACGTCGGTTGCCGCCGCATCCGTCTCGGTCGTGGTCGCGGCGGTGTCGCTCGCGATGCTCATCGTGCACCGCCCACGGCGGTCACGACGCGGTCGCGCGTCGCGGCGGCGAGCGCCTGGTCGAGGTCGGCGATGATGTCCTCGACGTCCTCGATGCCGACCGAGAGGCGCACGACGCCGGGCAGCACGCCCGCGTCGACGAGCTGCCGGTCGGTGAGCTGCGCGTGCGTCGTCGACGCGGGGTGGATGATGAGCGTCTTCGCGTCGCCGATGTTCGCGAGGTGGCTGGCGAGGTTCACCGACTCGATGAGCTTCTGGCCGACCTCGCGGCCGCCCTTGACCTCGAAGCTGAAGACCGAACCCGGCCCCTTGGGCAGGTACTTGCCGGCGCGCTCGAAGTGCGGGTGGTCGGGCAGGCCCGCCCAGAAGACGCGCTCGATGCGCGGGTCGGCGTCGAGCCACTCGGCGACCGCGCGGGCGTTGTCGATGTGCGCCTGGATGCGGTACGGCAGCGTCTCGACGCCCTGGGCGAGCAGGAACGCCGAGTGCGGCGCGAGCGCCGGGCCGATGTCGCGCAGCTGCTCGGCGCGAAGGCGCGTGAGGAACGCGTACTCGCCGAAGTTGCCCGACCACTGCAGGCCGCCGTAGCTCGGCACGGGCTCGGCGAACAGCGGGAACCTCTCCGAGTGCCAGTCGAAGCGGCCCGACTCGACGACGACCCCGCCGAGCGTGGTGCCGTGGCCGCCGAGGAACTTCGTCGCCGAGTGGGTGACGAGGTCGGCCCCCCACTCGATCGGGCGGTTGAGGTAGGGGGTCGCGATCGTCGAGTCGACGATGAGCGGGATGCCGTGCGCGTGGGCGACGTCGGCGAGCCCCTCGAGGTCGGCGACCTCGCCCGACGGGTTCGCGATGGTCTCGACGAAGATCGCCTTGGTGCGCTCGGTGATCGACGGGGCGTAGTCGGCCGGGTCGGAGGAGCGCACGAACGTCGTCTCGACGCCGAAGCGGCGGAGCGTGACATCCAGCTGCGTGATCGACCCGCCGTACAGGTTCGCCGATGCCACGATGTGGTCGCCGCTGCCCGCGAGGCTCGCGAAGGTGATGTACTGCGCCGACAGCCCGCTCGCGGTCGCGACGGCGCCGAGGCCGCCCTCGAGGCTCGCGACGCGCTCCTCGAACGCGGCCACCGTCGGGTTCGCGAGGCGCGAGTAGATGTTGCCGTACTTCTGCAGCGCGAAGCGCGCCGCGGCATCCGCCGTGTCGTCGAAGACGAACGCGCTCGACTGGTAGATCGGGAGCGCGCGGGCGCCCGCCTCGGCGTCGGGGATGTTGCCCGCGTGGATGGCGCGGGTCTTGAAGCCGTACTCGCGGTCTGCCATGGGGACACGGTAGCCGGGGGCGCCGCGGCATCCGCTCGCCGCCGTAACCCGGGGAAACGGAGGCCGCCGCCCCGCCGATGCCGTGCCCTCTCGAGCTAGCCGCCGAGGACGTCGTCGGTCGTCACGACTCGCGCGAACCCGCCGCCGTCCAGGTTCACCGCGGTTGCGCGGGCCAGCTCGGCCGCGGTGAGGCGGAGGCCGCCGGGCCCGGCCATCTCGAACGTGTGCGTCGCGTCGATCGGCAGCACGACGTCGTAGCCGAGGTTGCCGCCCATGCGGGCGGTCGTCTCGACGCACTGGTTCGTCTGGATGCCGCAGACGACCAGCTGCCTGATGCCGCGCTCGTCGAGCCACGCCTGCAGGTCGGGCTCGCCGTAGAACGCCGAGTTCACGTGCTTGGTCACGAACAGGTCGTGCGGCGCGTCGGCGACGACCGGTTTCAGGGCGTTGCCGGGGGATCCGGCCGCGAGCGGGGAGCCGGGCGTGCGCGAGTCGTGCCGGACGAGCACGATCGGCCGCGCGGCATCCGTCCACGCCCGCACGAGCCGGCCGATGTTCTCCTCGGCGTCGGGGTTGTCGCGCTCGCCCCAGTACGGGTCGTCGAAGCCCTGCTGCACGTCGATCACGATGAGGGCGGCGGTGTCGTCGAAGTCCATGCGTCCATGCTCGCGCGACGGTCGGCACGGCGTCGCCCGGCCGGCTGCCATTCCTCCGCGACCGGCTGCCAAACGGCGCCGGCGTGGGCCGGGTGATCCTGGAGCACGCGATCCTCCCCGTCGTCGGGGGACCGTCGACGGGCATCGCCGGGCGTCGCCGGGCACCGCGCGGCGGGTCGGCGGCCGGGGCGGCCTGCGGCCGCGCGCTGCACAGGGCCTGATCAGACGGCGTTGCTAGCCTCGGGCCAGGTCGCCGGACGGCGGCCCCGGACGAGGGAACCCAGTACCCGGAACGCGACAAGACTGGCCGAAGGAGTGCCGTCATGTCGTGGATCGTCCTCATCGCCTCGGGTGTGCTGGAAGCCGTCTGGGCCACCGCCCTCGGCAGGTCCGAGGGGTTCACCAGGCTCTGGCCGTCGATCGTGTTCGGCGTCGCGCTCGTCCTGTCGATGGGCGGGCTCGCCTGGGCCATGCGCGGCATCCCCGTCGGCACCGCGTACGCGGTCTGGGTCGGCATCGGCGCGGCCCTCACGGTGACCTGGGCCATGGTGACGGGGGAGACCGAGGTCTCGGGGGCGCGCCTCGCGCTCATCGCGGGCCTCGTCGGGTGCGTCGTCGGCCTGAAGCTCGTCGGGGGCGCCGATCACTGACCTCCGGACGGCTCGACGGGAGGTTTCTCCTCGTGAGTGCACCGCCGGATCGCCCGTCCGCGCGGAAACCTCCCGTCGAGGAGGTCCGCGCGATCGGCATGTAAAGAATGCTTGACATAGTGTCGAGAATGGTTGACACTTGCCATGTCAAACATTCTTCACATCAGGAAGAGGGAACGGATGTCGTACGAGGAGAAGGGCACGTGGTCGTTCCTCGTGGTCACGATCGTGGCCTACGGGGTCTACCTCTGGCTCGTGCTCGCGCAACTGGCCGACGGGACGCCGGTCGACGAGGCCGACTACGCGATCCCCATGCTCTGGACCATCGGCGGCGCGATCGTCGCCGGCATCGTCGGACGCATCCTGCTCGAGATCATCACGCCGAGCGAGAGCCACCGCGCCGACGTGCGCGACAAGCAGATCGACCGGGCCGGCGAGCAGGTGGGCAACTCGCTGGTCATCGCCGCCGGCGTGGGCGCGCTCATCCTCGCGATGCTCCAGGTGCACTGGTTCTGGATCGCGAACGCGATCTACCTCGGGTTCGTGCTCGCCGGCATCCTGTCGAGCGTCGCGAAGCTCGTGATGTACCGCCGGGGGGTGCCCGCATGGTGAAGCCCACGCGGGTCACGAACGACATCCGTTCGCTGCGCTTCCGCCACGGCGAGATGACCCAGGCCGAGCTCGCCGAGCGACTCGGGGTCACCCGCCAGACCGTCATCGCCATCGAGCAGGGGCGGTACTCGCCCTCGCTCGAGATGGCCTTCCAGATCGCTCGGGTGTTCGGGGTGCCGCTCGACGACGTCTTCCAGTACCCCCATGAGGAGGTGTCGGCATCATGAGGATCGCCGCGTATCACCGGTACGGTGCCCCGGAGGTCGTCGGGGTCGAGGAGCGGGAGCGGCCGGAGCCCGGTCCCGGAGAGGTCCGCGTGCGCGTGCATGCGGCGTCGGTCGGGGCGGCGGATGCCGCGGGCCGGTCGGGCTCGCCCTGGTTCGCCCGGCTCGCGTTCGGCCTGCGCCGTCCGCGCAACGCGGTGCTCGGGTCGGACTTCGCCGGGGTCGTCGAGGCGGTGGGCGCCGGCGTGACCGGGCTGCGCGTCGGCGACCGCGTGTTCGGGGCGACGGGGGCCGACGGGGGAGCCCACGCCGAGTCGATCGTGGTCCGCGAGGACGCGGCCGTCGTGCCGCTGCCCGCCGGGGTGTCCGTCGAGACGGCGGTCGCGCTGTGCGACGGCGCCATGACCGCGTTGCCCTTCCTGCGCGACGCGGGCCGGGTCGGGCGAGGCTCGCGGGTGCTCGTGAACGGCGCCTCCGGCGCGGTCGGGTCGGCGGCGGTCCAGCTCGCGATGCACCTCGGGGCAGAGGTCACCGCCGTCTGCGGGCCCGCGCACGTCGACGCCGTCGCACGTCTGGGCGCCGCCCGGGTCGTCGACTACACGCGAGTCGACCCGATGCGACCCGGCGCCGACGGCGCCCCCTACGACGTCGTCTTCGACGCGGTCGGGAAGTCCACGTTCGGCCGCGCGCGACGCGTCCTCGCCCCCGGCGGTCGCTACCTGACGACCGTCCCGACCTGGGCGATCATGCTCCAGCAGCTGACCAGCCGGCTCGGCGGCCGACGGGCGATCATCCTGTTCACCGGCCTGCGCTCCGCCGCAGCCAAGCGACCCGACCTCGAGGCGCTCGCGGCGCTCGCCTCCTCCGGCGTGCTCGACCCGCTGATCGATCGGGTGCTGCCGCTCGATTCCGTCGCGGAGGCGCACCGCATCGTCGACACCGGACACAAGGCCGGCTCGGTCGTGCTCACGCCCGTGCCGGAGCTCCAGGAGGCATGATGCGCGCGCTCGTCCAGCACGGCTACGGGGGGCCCGAGGTCCTCTCCGTCGACGAGGTCCCCGAGCCGTCGCCGCGGGCCGGCGAGGTCGCCATCGCGGTGACGGCGGCCGGCGTGCATGCCGGCGACGTGTGGGTCATGCGCGGCGAGCCGCTGCTGCTGCGGGCGGCGTTCGGCCTCCGCCGACCGCGCACGCCCGTCGTCGGTCGCGACATCGCCGGTCGCGTCGCGGCCGTCGGCGCCGGGGTGACGGACCTCGCGGTCGGCGACCGCGTGTTCGCGGAGTCGGACCAGGCCGGGTTCGCCGAGACCGCCGTGGTCGACGCCGCGTTCGTGCGCCGCGCCCCTACCGTGCTCGACGACGTGCACGCCGCGGTGATCCCGGTGTCGGCCACCACGGCGCTGCAGGCGCTCCGGCTCGGCCGGGTCGGTCGCGGCGACCGCGTGCTCGTGATCGGCGCGTCGGGCGGCGTGGGCACCTTCGCGGTGCAGCTCGCCACCGCGTTCGGCGCCGAGGTCACCGGCGTCGCGAGCGCCGCGAAGGCCGACCACGTGCGCGCCGCGGGCGCGACGCGCGTCATCGACCGACGGACCGACGACCCGACACGGGCGGGCGACGTGTACGACGTGATCATCGACCTCGTGGCGGCGCACTCGATCTCGGCGCTCGAGCGCATCCTCGCCCCGCGCGGCACGCTCGTGCTCTCGGCCGGCACCGGCTCGCGCCTCCTCGGGCCGCTGCCCCGGCTCGCCGCCGCGGCGCTGCGCTCGCCGTTCACCCGCCGCCGGTTGAAGCCGCTCGCGGCAAGGCGCAGCGGAGACGACCTCGACGAACTGCGCGAGCACGCCGAGGCGGGACGGCTGCGGCCCCGGGTCGACGAGGTGTTCCCGCTCGAGCGGGCGCCCGAGGCGCTCGCCCGGCTCGCCTCGGGCGCGGTCACCGGCAAGGTCGCGATCCTGGTCCGCGGCACTCACGACACGGATGCCGCCGGCCGGGCCGCGTCCCGGGGCGCGACGCCCCGGCAGCCCGCGGACTGAGCGCCGGCCCCACCGCAGGCGATCAGCCGAGCAGCGCCGCGCCGTAGGCGAGCGCGGCGACGAGCACCCACGACGACAGTCCCACCAGGAGAGCCCGCCAGCCGGTGCGGACCAGTGCGGCGATCCGGATCGACGCGCCGAGCGCGAACAGCGCCATCGCGAGCAGCGTCGTCTGCACGAGGTCGGCGGCGGCGAGCAGCGGCTCCGGCACCGGGACGAACGTGCGGAGCAGGACCGCGGCGAGGAATCCCACGACGAACAGCGGCACGACGGCGGGACGGGGGCCGGCGGCATCCGTGGCCCGTCGTCGCTCGACCCCGGCGGTGACCGCGACCATGGGCGCGAGCAGCAGCACGCGCGTGAGCTTCACCACGACCGCGACCGCCAGCGCCGACGTCCCCGCGACCTGCGCCGTCGCCACGACCTGGCCGACGTCGTGCACCCCGGCGCCGACCCAGTGGCCGAACGCCGGCGCGTCGAGGCCGAGCGGGATCCGCAGCGCGGGCAGCACCGCGATCGCGAGGGTGCCGCACAGCGTCACGAGTGCCACCGGCACCGCCTGCTCCTCGTGGCGCGCGCGCACCGCGGCGCCCATCGCGCCGATCGCGGAGGCTCCGCAGATCGCGAAGCCGCTCGCGACCAGGAGCGGTTCGCGGCCCGGCAGGCCGAGCGCACGACCGAGCCACCACGTGCCGCCGAAGGCGAGCACCACCACGGCGACGGTCGTCAGCACCGTCACCCACCCGAGCGCGGCGA
Source organism: Agromyces arachidis (assembly GCF_052805135.1). Classification (NCBI taxonomy): domain Bacteria; kingdom Bacillati; phylum Actinomycetota; class Actinomycetes; order Micrococcales; family Microbacteriaceae; genus Agromyces; species Agromyces arachidis. The sequence goes on along the minus strand of NZ_JBRBDK010000012.1, from coordinate 41,351 downwards.
TGTCGCCGAGGGCGAGCTTCAGGCCGAGCAGCACGATCCCGGCGCGGAGGAGCGTGCGCGCGCTGAAGGCGAGCCCCGGACGGAGCGGGCCGTCGAGGGCGGGTCGCGCCCGCCGCACCTGGCCGATGACGATGCCCGCCGCCACCGCGATCGTCAGGAGGGGGATGGCGGGAACCGCGAGATGCGCCAGCCAGGCGACGACCGCGGCCCCCGCTGCGACGGCGAGGCCGGGTATCCGCTCCCGGAACCGCCGCGCGCGGCCGGGTTCCACGGCCGCGTCCTCGTCGCGCGGGTTCATCCCCAGCCCGGCAACCAGAAGTGGAGCTGCCGGAACTCGGGGCTCACCGGCATCGCGGTCCACAGGGGGAGGAAGAACAGCGACACCGCGATCGTCACGGACAGGTACACCGCGACCGTGGCGATGCCCCGCTGACGGCGCCACCGCAGGTCGTCGGGCCGCCCGAGCACGAGGCCGAGCACGTAGACGAGCGCGAGCGTCACGTAGGGCTGGTAGGCGATCGTGTAGAAGTGGAACACGGTGCGCTCGAGGTACAGGAGCCACGGCAGGTATCCCGCCGCGACGCCCAGCAGCACCGCCCCGGCCTGCCATTCGCGGTAGCGCGCGAAGCGGTACACGAGGTACACCGCGGCGAGCGTGGCCGCCCACCAGATCAACGGGTTGGCGATGCCGATGATCGACGCGACGCACTCGTCGGCGCCGCATCCCGACTCGTCGGCGTAGTACATGTTCGTCGGACGGAGCATCAGCGGCCACGTGAGCGGGTTCGCCGACCACGGATGCTCGCTGCGCACCCCCACGTGGTAGCCGAAGGCGGCCTGGTGGTAGTGCCAGAGGCTCTGCAGCGGGAGCGGCACCCACGACCAGAAGCCCGTCGCCGCATTCTCGGCCTGGGCGGCCCAGTCGCGGTAGTACCCGCCCGACGTCGCCAGCCAGCCCGTCCACGACGCCAGGTAGGTCGCCGCGGCGACCGGGACGAGCAGGAGGAACGTGACGGGCCCCTGCTTGACCACCGCGCCCTCGACGTAGAACGGCAGGCCGGAGCGGCGCCGCGCCAGGGCGTCGACGAGCACGAGGTAGATCCCCACTGCGGCCAGGAAGTACAGCCCCGACCACTTGACCGCGATCGCCGCGCCGAACGCGACGCCGGCCGCCACGACCCACGGGCGGGCCCAGACGACCGGCCCGGAGCGCGGTTCGCCGCCGCCCTCGCGGAGCGCCGCGAGTCGAGCCCGGAACCGCGACGACGTCCGGGCCCGGTCGAGGAGCACGAACCAGAATCCGAGCAGGCCGAAGAGCATCAGCCAGTTGTCCAGCAGTGCCACCCGGCTCATCACGATGGCGTTCCCGTCGATCGCGAGCAGGAGGCCGGCGATCACGGCGAGGGTCGTCGAGCGGAAGAGGATGCGACCGACCATCGTCATCGCGAACACCGCCACGACGCCGGCGAGCGCGGTCGAGGCGCGCCACCAGAACGCGCTGTCCGCGCCGAAGACGGCCATGCCGAGGCCCAGCATCCACTTGCCGAGGGGCGGATGGACCACGTAGGAGCCCTCGTCGGAGAACGCGTCGGTGTCGCCGCGGGCGAAGCCCGCGTCGGCCCCCTCCGGCCACGCCGACTCGTAGCCGTTCGCGATGAGGGTCCACGCGTCCTTCACGTAGTAGGTCTCGTCGAACACCACGACCTGCGGGTGGCCGAGGCTCCAGAACCGCAGCGCCGCGGCGACCAGCGCCACCGCGACGGGGCCGCCCCAGTCCCAGAGCGCCCGACGGCGCGGGGTGCGCAGGAGGTGCGCCCACCACTCGTCGAGGCGGGAGCCGCGGGGGCGGTCGTCGACGGCCTCGACGCTCGGCGCGGGCGGCGATCCGGCCGGCGGTGCGCCGGCCAGGACGGTGGGTCCGGTGTCCGAGGCGGCGTCGGGGACGGCGTCGCGCGCGTCGGCGTCGGCCCCGTTCGCACCCATGCGCCCCACTGTAGCCGCGCCCGGGTGGGCCTCCGTGCGTCAGACTGGAACCGTGATCATCCTCGCGGCGACGCCCATCGGCAACCTCGGCGACGCCTCGGCGCGGCTGCGCCAGGCCCTCGAGGATGCGGACGTCGTGGCATCCGAGGACACGAGGGTGACCCAGCGGCTGCTCGCCGCGCTCGGCGTCGCCAATCGGCCCAAGCTGATCGCGCTGCACGAGCACAACGAACGCGCCCGCGCCGGCGACCTCGTCGACCTCGCGCGCGAGGGCGACCTGCTCGTGCTCAGCGACGCGGGCATGCCGACCGTCTCCGATCCCGGCTTCCCGCTCGTGCAGGCGGCGGTCGCCGCGGGCGTGGCCGTCACGGCGATCCCCGGGCCGAGCGCGGTGATCACCGCGCTCGCCGTGTCGGGCCTGCCGACCGACCGGTTCGCGTTCGAGGGGTTCCTGCCGCGCAAGCAGGGCGAGCGGATGCGGCGGCTGGCCGAGCTCGCGCCGGATCGCCGCACCCTGGTGTTCTTCGAGGCGCCGTCCCGGATCGCGGCGAGCCTGGAGTCGCTCGCCGAGGCGTTCGGCGCCGACCGGCCCGCGGCCGTGTGCCGGGAGTTGACCAAGCTCCACGAGGAGGTGCGCCGCGGCCCCCTGGCCGAGCTCGCCGAATGGGCCGCGGGCGGGGTGCGGGGCGAGATCTGCATCGTCGTCGGCGGCGCACCCGAACCCGCGCCGGCCGACGAGGGGGAGGCCGTGCAGCGCGTGCTCGCGCTCGCGGCATCCGGGACCCGGCTGAAGGACGCCGCGGCGACGGTGGCCGCGGAGACCGGGCTCGGCAAGCGCGACCTGTACGAGGCGGCGCTCTCGGCGCGTCGTCCCGACTGAGCGCCGGCCCCGGATCGGGCGCGTCCGACGCCGCCCAGACCGATTCATTCGCATGCATCGGAATCACAGGTGGCTCCCAAGCGGCTCCCACCGTGCGAGCGCAGGATGACGGCGACATCGGAGTCCAGGGGGTGACGTCATGGCACAGGCGGTTCGGTTCAGTGAGTTCGGCGGTCCGGAGGTGCTCGAGGTTCGGGAGGTCCCGACGCCCGAGCCCGGACCGGGGGAGGTGCTCGTCGAGGTGTACGCCGCGGGGATCTCGCCGGTCGAGACGGCGGTACGGGCCGGATCGAACGCGGACCGGTGGCCGGTCGAGTTCCCCTCGGGCCAGGGTCGCGAGTTCGCCGGGGTCGTCGCGAAGGCCGGAGCGGGCGCGGGCCGGTTCCGGCGCGGCGCGGAGGTCATCGGCTACGTCGCCCGCGGCGCGCAGGCCACCCACGTGGTTGTGCCCGAGGCGCAGCTCGTGCCGAAGCCCATCTCGCTCTCCTGGGAGGTCGCGGGGTCGCTCTACGTCGCCGGGACGACCGCGCTGGGCGCCGTGGAGGGCGTGAACCTCGGTTCCGGCGACGTCGTGGTGGTCACGGCCGCGGCGGGCGGCATCGGCTGCCTGGCCGCGCAGCTCGCGAAGGCCCGCGGCGCCGTCGTGATCGGCACCACGACCGAGGAGCGCTTCGACTTCATCCGGCAGTTCGGCATCATCCCCGTCGCGTACGGCCCGGACCTCGCGGCCCGCGTCCGGGAGATCACCGGATCGCCGGTCACCGCGTTCCTCGACTTCCTCGGCGGCGGGGCCGACGAGGCCGCCGCGCTCGGCGTGGCGCCGTCGCGCGTGTTCACGACGACCGACTGGGCCGCGGTCGAGGACCACGACGCGGTCAAGCTCTACGCCGGCGACACCCTCGCGCTCGGGCGCGTGGCCCAGATGGTGGCCGATCGCCAGGTGCGGCTGCCCATCGCCGACGTCTTCTCGCTCGCCGAGATCGGGGACGCGTACCGGCAGCTCGACCAGCGCGACTCCGCCGGGAAGATCGTCATCGGCATGAAGCTCGTCGACTACAAGGGCCAGAAGGTGAAGCCCGCCCGCATCAAGCAGCAGGACGTCACCATCGGGATCCCCACGCCGCACGACCGGGTCGCGGTCGAGGACATGCTCCCGCCGGTGATCGGCGACGGACGCGCGCGCCGGCTGCGCACCGGACCGATCCCCACCGTGGAGGTGCCGGTCGGCGCCGGGGCACCCGCGCGCTGAACGTCGCCCGCGCACGTCCGGGGCGGATCCGCCCCGGCGTCGCGCCGCCGGCGCCGCCCGTAGGATTGAGGGCATGGCCGACGGCTCCTCGTTCTACATCACGACCCCCATCTTCTACGTCAACGACGTGCCCCACATCGGGCACGCGTACACCGAGGTGGCCGCCGACGTGCTCGCGCGGTGGAACCGCCAGGCGGGTCGCGACACCTGGATGCTCACCGGCACCGACGAGCACGGCCAGAAGATCCTCCGGACCGCGACCGCCAACGGCGTGAGCCCGCAGGAGTGGGCCGACAAGCTCGTCGCGGAGGCGTGGAAGCCGCTCCTCGACACCGTCGACGTCGCCAACGACGACTTCATCCGCACGACCGACGAGCGGCACGAGGCGAACGTGCGGAAGTTCCTCCAGCACCTGTTCGACGAGGGCTGGATCTACACCGGCGAGTACGAGGGCTACTACTGCGTCGGCTGCGAGGAGTACAAGCAGCAGTCCGAGCTCATCGACGGCGAGGGCGAGTACGCCGGCCAGCTCGTGTGCGCCATCCACTCCAAGCCCGTCGAACTGCTGCACGAGAAGAACTACTTCTTCCGCATGTCGGCCTTCCAGGAGCGCCTGCTCGAGCTGTACGAGAGCCGCCCCGACTTCGTCCAGCCCGAGTCGGCCCGCAACGAGGTCGTGAGCTTCGTGCGCTCGGGACTCGCCGACCTCTCGATCTCGCGGTCCACGTTCGACTGGGGCGTGAAGGTGCCGTGGGACGAGACCCACGTCGTCTACGTGTGGTTCGACGCGCTGCTCAACTACATCACCGCCGTCGGGTACGGACAGGACGATGCGGAGTTCGCGCGTCGCTGGCCGGCGCAGCACGTCGTGGGCAAGGACATCCTCCGCTTCCACGCGGTCATCTGGCCGGCGATGCTCATGGCCGCCGGCCTCGAGGTGCCGAAGGGGGTCTTCGGTCACGGCTGGCTCCTCGTCGGCGGCGAGAAGATGTCGAAGTCCAAGCTGACCGGCATCGCGCCCGAGCAGATCACCGACACCTTCGGCTCCGACGCGTTCCGGTACTACTTCCTCTCGGCGATCTCCTTCGGGCAGGACGGCTCGTTCTCGTGGGAGGACCTCGCGGCCCGCTACCAGGCCGAGCTCGCCAACGGCTTCGGCAACCTCGCCTCGCGCGTGGTGGCGATGATCGGGCGGTACTGCGACGGGGAGGTGCCCTCGGGCAGCGCCGGTCGCACCGACGCCGACGAGGCGATCGCGACGCTCGAGGCCGAGGTGACGGATGCCGCCTGGCGGGCCGTCGAACGGCTCCAGGTGCACGAGGCGATCGCGGAGACCTGGCGTCTGGTGGACGCGCTGAACGGCTACCTCACCGAGCAGGAGCCCTGGGCGCTCGCGAAGGATCCCGCGAATCGCGAGCGGCTCGAAGCGGTGCTCGCCACGGCCTACCACGGTCTCGGCACGCTCGCCGTGCTGCTCTCGCCCGTGGTCCCGAAGTCGACCGCGAAGCTCTGGACCGCGCTCGGGGCGCCCGGGACCGTGCAGGAGCAGCGCATCGAGCGGGCCCACGAGTGGACGCCCGGCGCTCGCGTCACGGCGCTCGAGCCGCTCTTCCCGCGGGTCGAGGTCGCCGAGTGACGGCTCCGGCCGACCACCTCCGAACGCGCTCCGACGGCGGTCGCGCGGCCGAGTACCCGCCGCTGCCCGAGCCGCTCCCGGTCGCCGTCTACGACAACCACACGCACCTCGAGATCGCCGACGGGGCGCTGCCGCTGACCGCGCACGAGCACCTCGAGCGAGCGGCCTCCGTCGGCGTCGCCGGCGCGGTCCAGGTCGGCACGGATGTCGCGACGAGCCGATGGTCGGCCGAGATCGCGGCGCGCGAGCCGCGCCTGCTCGCCGCCGTCGCGCTGCACCCGAACGAGGCGCCCGAGCTCGACGCACGCGGCGAACTGGATGCCGCACTCGCGGTCATCGACGAGTTCGCGGGACGGCCGCGCGTCCGGGCGGTCGGCGAGACCGGCCTCGACTTCTACCGCACCGGCGAGGACGGCCGCGACGCGCAGTTCCGGTCGTTCGAAGCCCACATCGACATCGCGAAGCGCCACGGCATCGCCCTCCAGATCCACGATCGCGACGCCCACGACGAGGTCGTCGCGACCCTCCGGAGGGTCGGACCGCCGACGACCACGGTCTTCCACTGCTTCTCGGGCGGCGAGGACCTGGCGAGGCTCGCCGGCGAGTCCGGCTGGTATTGCTCGTTCGCGGGCAACGTGACGTTCAAGAACGCGGAGAACCTCCGCGAGGCCCTCCGCATCCTGCCGCGGGAGCTCCTGCTCGTCGAGACCGACGCGCCGTACCTCACGCCGGTGCCGCTGCGCGGACGCCCGAACGCCCCGTACCTCGTGCCGCACACGATGCGGTTCATGGCCGACGTCCTCGGCGCCGACCTCGACGAGCTCTGCGCGCAGGTCGCGGGCAACACCGTCCGCGCGTACGGATCGTGGGCGGAGGGGCTCGCGCCGTCCGCCGACGGGCCCGTGGCCGATCCGGCGGGATCGCCGTGATGCGGCGCGCCGCGACCACCGCGGCACCGGCGTGCCGCAGCATCGAGACCGTGCGGGGGTACAGCCGGTGAACGCGCGCCGCCACGAGGCCGACGGCGCGGACCGAACGCCGCGCCTGCTCGGGCCCGCCGAGATCCGCGACCTCGCCGAGCTCCTCGGCGTGACGCCGACGAAGAAGCTGGGCCAGAACTTCGTGCACGACGCGAACACCGTGCGCCGGATCGTGCAGGCCGCCGGCGTCCGTCCCGGCGAGACCGTCCTCGAGATCGGACCCGGCCTCGGGTCGCTGACGCTCGGGCTGCTCGAGGCGGGCGCCGACGTCGTCGCCGTCGAGATCGACGCGCGCCTCGCGGCGCAGCTCCCGCACACCGCGAGGGTCATGCAGCCCGACGCGCGCCTCACGGTCGTGCACGACGACGCTCTGCGCGTGATGACGCTGCCCGGCGAACCGAGCCGGCTCGTGGCGAACCTGCCGTACAACGTCTCGGTCCCCGTGCTGCTGCACCTGCTCGAGCACTTCCCGTCGCTGCGCAGCGGCATCGTGATGGTGCAGGCCGAGGTCGGGCACCGGCTCGCGGCGGAGCCGGGATCCAAGGTCTACGGCGCGCCGAGCGTGAAGGCCGCCTGGTACGGGCGCTGGCGCATCGCCGGCCAGGTCTCCCGGATGGTCTTCTGGCCGGTGCCGAACGTCGACTCCGTGCTCGTCGGCTTCGAACGCGGCCCGGCGCCGGGCGACCCGCCGGGCACCGAGGCCGAGCGGGTGGCCGTGTTCGACCTGGTCGACGCCGCGTTCCAGCAGCGCCGGAAGATGCTGCGGCAGTCGCTCTCGGGCCGGCTGGGCGGCTCGGCGGCCGCGGCGAGCGCGGTGCTCGAGCGTGCCGGGGTCGACCCGCAGGGGCGCGGCGAGCAGCTGACCGTCTCGGACTTCCTGCGCGTCGCGCGGGCCGCGATGGCCGAGCGCATGCCCTAGCGTGGAGCCATGACGATCGCGGCGACCGACGAGGCGGTGCACGTCCGGGCGCCCGGCAAGATCAACCTCTTCATGCGCGTCGGCGAGGCCGGCGCCGACGGCTACCACGACGTCGCCACCGCGTACCAGGCGGTGTCGCTGTACGAGGACGTCCGGGCCTGGCCGGACGACGAGATCACGGTCGGCTTCACCGGGTCCGTCGACACCTCGGACCTGCCGACGGATGCCTCGAACCTGGCGGTCCGCGCCGCCCGCCTCCTCGCGAAGCACGCCGGCGTGCCCGGCGGCGTGCGCCTCGAGATCGACAAGCACGTGCCGATCGCCGGCGGCATGGGCGGGGGGTCGGCGGATGCCGCGGCCACGCTCGTCGCGTGCGACGCGCTGTGGGGCACCGCGCTCCCGAAGGAGGAGCTGCACGCGCTCGCCGCGTCGCTCGGCGCCGACGTGCCGTTCGCGCTCACCGGCGGCACGGCGATCGGCACCGGGCGCGGCGATCGCCTCAGCCCCGCGCTGGCCACGGGATCGTTCCACTGGGTGCTCGCCGTCGCGGAGTTCGGCCTGTCCACGCCGGCGGTCTACGGCGAGCTCGACCGCCGCCGCGACGCCGGGCTCGAGGCCGACTGGCAGCCCGGCTCCGCGGTCGCGTCGGCGGCGCCCGCCGTCGACCTCTCGGTGCTGCAGGCGCTGCGGGCCGGCGACCCGCACCGGCTCGGCGCCGCACTGCACAACGACCTCCAGTCGGCGGCGCTCTCGCTCGCGCCCGGCCTCGGCCGGATCCTCGAGATCGGCCGAAGCAACGGCGCGCTCGCCGGACTCGTCTCGGGTTCCGGGCCGACCGTGGCGTTCCTCGTCGAGGACGGCGACGCGGCGATCGAGCTGCAGGTCGCGCTGTCTGCGGCCCGGCTCACTGCGGTGCACGTGCACGGACCCGTGCACGGTGCGCGCGTCGTGCTGCGCTGACGCCCGGCGCCGCCCCGGTGCGCAGTGGCTAGGGTGGAGCGCGACATGGCACACCTCCTCGGCGCCGAGCGCCTGCACCTCGAGTTCCCCACCCGCACCGTCTTCGACGAGGTCACCCTCGGCATCGACGAGGGCGACCGCATCGGCATCGTGGGGCGCAACGGCGACGGCAAGTCGACGCTGCTGAAGCTGCTCACGGGGCGCCTCGAGCCCGACGGCGGCCGCGTGACCGTGCGTCGCGGAGTGCGGATCGGCATGCTCGACCAAGCCGACGCCATCGACCCGGATGCCACGGTCGCCGATGCGGTCGTCGGCGGCATCGAGGAGCACGTCTGGGCGGGCGACGCCAAGGCGCGCGACGTGATCGCGGGCCTCCTCGCCGACGTGCCCTGGCAGGGCCGGGTGGGCGACCTGTCGGGCGGGCAGCGTCGCCGCGTCGGGCTCGCCGCGCTCCTGGTCGGCGACTGGGACGTGCTGTTCCTCGACGAGCCGACGAACCACCTCGACGTCGAGGGCATCGCCTGGCTCGCACGCCACGTGAAGGGCCGCTGGGCGGCGAACGACGGCGCGCTCGTCGTGGTGACGCACGACCGCTGGTTCCTCGACGAGGTGTGCACGGCCACGTGGGAGGTGCACGACCGCATCGTCGAGCCCTTCGAGGGCGGGTACGCCGCGTACGTGCTGCAGCGCGTCGAGCGCGACCGGATGGCCGCCGCATCCGAGGCCAAGCGCCAGAACCTGATGCGCAAGGAGCTCGCGTGGCTGCGCCGCGGCGCGCCGGCACGGACGTCGAAGCCGAAGTTCCGCATCGAGGCGGCGAACCAGCTCATCGAGGACGAGCCGCCGGTGCGCAATCCCGTCGAGCTCAACCGCCTCGCGGTGTCGCGGCTCGGCAAGGACGTCGTCGACCTCCTCGACGTGACGGTCGAGTACCCGGTGCGGGATGCCGCGCCCGGCGCGCCGGCGACCCGGACCGTCCTGCACGAGCTGGAGTGGCGCATCGCGCCGGGGGAGCGCACCGGCATCCTCGGCGTGAACGGCGCCGGCAAGTCGACCCTGCTGAAGCTGGTGACCGGCGAGGTGCAGCCGACCACCGGCCGGGTCAAGCGCGGCAAGACGGTCAAGATCGCCGTGCTCAGCCAGGAGCTCGCGGAGCTCGTCGAGTGGGCCGACGAGCGGGTCAGCGCCGTGGTCGCGGCGCAGAAGTCGAGCTACGTGTTCGGCTCGGGCTCGAAGGCGGTCGAGCTGACGCCCGGGCAGCTGCTCGAGCGCCTCGGGTTCACCAGCCAGCAGCTCGCGACGCCGGTGAAGGACCTCTCGGGCGGCCAGAAGCGCCGGCTGCAGCTCCTGCTCATCCTGCTGCAGGAGCCGAACGTGCTGATCCTCGACGAGCCCACGAACGACCTCGACACCGACATGCTGGCCGCGATCGAGGACCTGCTCGACGCGTGGCCCGGCACGCTCCTCGTCGTCAGCCACGACCGCTACCTCGTCGAGCGCGTCACGGACCGCCAGGTCGCGATCCTCGACGGGCACCTCCGCGACCTGCCGCGAGGCGTCGAGCAGTACCTCGAGCTGCGCCGCCAGCAGGAGGCGACGGATGCCGGGCGCGCGGCTTCCGCGGCCACGGCGTCGTCCGGCGCGGCGGCCGCGGCGGCGCCCGGACCCGCGCTCGCCGGAGCCGATCGGCGCGCGGCCGAGAAGGAGCTCTCGTCCATCGACCGTCGACTCGAGAAGCTGCAGGCCCAGATCGCCGAGCAGCACGAGCGACTCGCCCGCCACGACCAGTCCGACTACGTGGGCCTCGGCGCCCTCGGCGACGAACTGCGCGCGCTGGAGGGCGCGGTGGCGGACCTCGAAACCCGCTGGCTCGAAGTTTCCGAGCAGTTGGAAGGCTGAGTTCGCAGGATCTGTGACATGGCGTGACAACCACGCCAATCGAATGAAGCATCTTCGCCTACCGTGGGAAGCGCGTTCGCGAACGCGGCATCGACGCCCCACCGCCACCAGCGGTGGGGTTTCGTCATGCCGGGCACCATCCGCCACCAGCACCCGTTCGCGCGCGTCGAAGCGAAAGAGGAACCCCGCCCATGTCCGGAACCCGAACCAAGCTCGTCGCCGCGCTCGCCGCGGCCCCCCTCGCCATCGGCCTGGTCGCCTGCTCGTCGGCCGGCGCGGCCGAGACCGCCGACGTCGTCCGCATCGGCGTCGTCGGCAAGTCCGACCCCCAGTGGCCCGCCTTCGAGGAGGCCGCCGCCGAGGCCGGCATCGACGTGGAGCTCGTCGACTTCGCCGACTACACGCAGCCCAACCCGGCGCTCGCCGAGGGCGAGCTCGACCTCAACCAGTTCCAGCACATCGTCTACCTCGCCGACTACAACGTCTCGGCCGACGCCGACCTGCAGCCGATCGGCGCGACCGCGATCTACCCGCTCGGCCTCTACTCGCTGAACCACGACTCGGTCGACGACATCCCCGCCGGCAGCACCGTCGCCGTTCCGGACGACCCCTCGAACCTCGCCCGCGCGCTGCTCGTGCTGCAGTCGGCGGGCCTCATCGAGCTCGAGGGCGGCGGCTCGATCTTCTCGACCGTCGACGACATCGACGAGGCGGCCTCGAAGGTGGCGGTGACGCCCCTCGACGCGTCGCTGACCCCGACGAGCCTGCCGGATGTCGCCGCCGCCGTCATCAACAACGACTTCGTGCAGGACGCCGGCCTCACCTTCGCCGACGCGATCGCGCAGGACGACCCGAGCGACCCCAACGCGCTGCCCTACGTCAACGTCTTCGCGGCCCGTGCCGAGGACGCCGACGACGAGACGTACCTGAAGCTGGTCGAGATCTTCCAGACCGACCCCGAGGTGCAGGCGGGCCTGATCGAGGCGTCGGGCGACACCGCCGTGGCGCTGACGACCCCGGTCGACGAGCTCCTGGGCTCGCTCGCCACGGTCGAGGACGACACCCGCGCCCACGGCTGATCCCGACCACGACACGACCCCGCACGCGCGCGGGCGACGAGCCCCCACCGGGCGACGCCGCCCGCACGCGCGTGCGCGGAGGAGGTACCGCATGGCGCTCGTGACCCTCGAGCACGTGAGCAAGTCCTACCCGGCCGTGGGCCGGAACGCGGAGGCCGTCACCGCGGTCGACGACGTCTCGCTCGAGATCGAGGCCGGTGACGTCTACGGCATCATCGGCTACTCGGGTGCCGGCAAGTCGACGCTCGTGCGACTCGTGAACGCGCTCGAGCCCGCGACGAGCGGCTCGATCCGCATCGACGGGCGGGAGATCACGGGACTCCGCGAGCGCGAGCTCCGCCGCATCCGCCTCGGCATCGGCATGGTCTTCCAGCAGTTCGAGCTGTTCGAGGCGAAGACCGTGCGCGGCAACGTCGCGTACCCGCTGAAGGTGGCCGGCTGGGCGAAGGCCGACGTCCGCGCCCGCGTCGACGAGCTGCTCGCGTTCGTCGGCCTCTCGGACAAGGCCGACGCCCGCCCCGACCAGCTCTCCGGCGGGCAGAAGCAGCGCGTCGGCATCGCCCGCGCGCTCGCGACCCGGCCGCGCATCCTCCTCGCCGACGAGGCGACGAGCGCGCTCGACCCCGAGACGACGCACGAGGTGCTCGCGCTCCTCAAGCGCGTGAACGAGGAGCAGGGCGTCACGATCCTCGTGATCACGCACGAGATGGACGTGATCCAGTCGATCGCCACGAAGGTCGCCGTGATGGACGCGGGCCGCGTGATCGAGCACGGCGACGTCTTCGACGTGTTCTCCGCCCCGCGGCATCCGTCGTCGAGGAGGTTCGTCGGCACGGTGGTCAAGGGCGTGCCCTCGCCGGCCGAGCTCGCGGTGCTCCGCGAGCGGCACGAGGGGCGCATCGTGACCTGCTCGTTCCGCGACGGCGACGCCTCGCAGGCGCGCGTCTTCCTCGACCTCGCCGAGGCGGGACTCGAGTTCGAGCTCGTCTACGGCGGCATCAACGACATCCGGGGCCGCGCGTTCGGCCACCTCACCCTCGCCGTGCGCGGCGACGACGCCGCGATCGACGGCGCGCTCGCCGCGGTCGCGCGGCACGCCGACGTGACGGAGGTGCGCTGATGGACCGGCTCCTCGAACTGGGTCCCGAGTTCTGGGCCGCCGCCGGCGAGACGCTCTACATGGTCGCGCTCACGATGCTCTTCGGCGGCGCGGGCGGGTTCCTGCTCGGCCTCGGGCTCTACGCGACGAGGCGCGGCGGGCTGCTGCCGAGCACCATCGTGAACCAGGTGCTGAACCTCGTCATCAACTTCTTCCGGCCGATCCCGTTCATCATCTTCATCGCGGCCGTGCAGCCGCTGACCCGCGCGGTCATCGGGGTGGGCATCGGCACGGATGCCGCGATCTTCGCGCTCTCGCTCGCCGCGGCGTTCGCGATCGGGCGCATCGTCGAGCAGAACCTCGTCACCGTCCGGCCCGGCGTCATCGCGGCCGCACGGTCGATGGGTGCGGGCCCGGTGCGGATCCTCGGGACGGTCGTCGTGCCCGAGGCCCTCGGCCCGTTGATCCTCGGCTACACGTTCATCGTCATCGCGGTGATCGACATGTCGGCCATGGCGGGTCTCATCGGGGGCGGCGGCCTCGGGTACTTCGCGCAGCTCTACGGCTTCCGGCAGTTCGAACCGGTCGTGACGTGGGCGGCGGTGCTGCTGATCGTGGTGTTCGTGCAGGTCGTGCAGTTCGCCGGCAACCGGCTCGCGCGGCGGGTGCTCAGGCGGTAGGCGCCGGGGTCAGGCGAAGCCGAGCGAGAGCTTCCGCAGCAGCGCGGCGAGACGGCGCTGCTCGGCCGGCGGCAGGCCCGCGAGCAGCTCGGCCTCGGCGTCGACGAGCCGCGTGATCGCCGCGTCGACGCGCGTGAGCCCGGCCGGCGTCATCTCGACGAGGATGCCGCGGCCGTCGTGCGGGTCGGTCTGGCGCGTCACCAGCCCGCGCGCGACGAGCCGGTCGATCCGGTTCGTCATGGTCCCGCTCGAGACGAGCGTCTGGGCGAGGAGCGCCTTAGGCGGCAGGCGGAACGGCGCGCCCTCACGGCGCAACGCCGAGAGGACGTCGAACTCCCACGACTCGAGCTCGGAACGCTCGAACGCCTGCCTCCGCGCCCGGTCGAGGAGCTTCGCGAGCCGGCCCACCCGCGAGAACACCTGCAGCGGCGCGAAGTCGAGGTCGGGGCGCTCCCGCTCCCAGTCGTCGACGATCCGGTCCACCTCGTCCCGGTCCGCGGTCGTCATGCGGCCAGTATCCCATCGACGACGACTCCGCCCGGCGGAGCCGGGCGGCGTTCCGATCCGGCGGATGCCGCGTGGCAGACTTGGTAGGCGCGCTCGGCGGACTCCGCCCGGCGCGGTCCGCCATGGTGTAACGGCAGCACGACAGCCTTTGGAGCTGTGAGGCCCAGGTTCGAATCCTGGTGGCGGAGCATGGACAACAACCTCGCCATCATCGTCCTCGCCGCGGGTCAGGGGACCCGCATGAAGTCGGCCACGCCGAAGATCCTGCATCCGCTCGCGGGTGCGCCGATCATCGCGCACGTGCTCGCCACCGCGCGAGCGCTCGACGCCGCGCACGTGGTCGCGGTGGTGCGGCACGAGCGCGACCTCGTCGCGGAGGCGATCGCGACCGAGCTGCCGGGCACGATCATCGTCGACCAGGACGAGATCCCCGGCACCGGGCGGGCCGTCGAGCAGGCCGTCGAGGCGCTGCCGGCCGACTTCGCGGGGGAGGTGCTCGTGCTGAACGGCGACGTGCCGCTGCTGAACGCCTCGACCCTCACCGAGCTGCTCGAGCGGCACCGCGCCGACCGGCTCGCCGCGTCGGTGCTCTCGGCCCGCTACGACGACCCCACCGGGTACGGCCGCATCGTGCGCGCCGCCGACGGGTCGTTCGACCGCATCGTCGAGCAAAAGGACGCCTCCGAGGTCGAGCTCGCGATCGACGAGGTCAACGCGGGCGTGTACGCGTTCGGCGCGAACGCGCTGCGAGACCAGCTCGCGAACCTGACCACCGAGAACGCCCAGGGCGAGAAGTACCTCACCGACGTCATCGAGCACCTGCGGGCCGCGGGCTCTGAGGTCAAGGCGCGACCGGTCTCGGAGGGCTGGCTCGTCGCGGGCGTGAACGACCGCGCGCAGCTGTCCGAGACGGCCGCGCGGCTGAACGCCCTCATCGTGCGGGGCTGGCAGCTCAACGGCGTGACCATCGAGGACCCGGCGACCACCTGGATCGACCTGGCGGTGCGCATCGAGCCCGACGTCACCATCCGCCCCGGCACGCAGCTCAAGGGCGCGACCGCGATCGCGACCGGCGCGGTCGTCGGCCCCGACACGACGCTCGTCGACTGCGAGATCGGCGCGAACGCCGAGGTGAAGCGAACGGACGGCACGCTCGCCGTCATCGGCGCCGGCGCGACGGTCGGGCCGTTCTCGTACCTGCGGCCGGGCACCGTGCTGGGCGCGGACGGCAAGATCGGCACCTTCGTCGAGACCAAGAACGCGAACATCGGCGCGGGCAGCAAGGTGCCCCACCTCTCGTACATCGGCGACACCGAGATCGGCGAGGGCTCCAACGTCGGCGCCGGCTCCATCACGGCGAACTACGACGGCGTGGCCAAGCACCGCACCACGATCGGATCGCACGTGCGCACCGGATCGCACGGCGTGTTCGTCGCGCCCGTTACGATTGGGGACGGCGCCTACACGGGAGCCGGGACGGTCGTCCGCAAGGACGTGCCCGCCGGCGCACTCGCCGTGAACGTGGCCCCGCAGCGCAACATCGACGGGTGGGTCCTGGAGCACCGCGCGGGCACCGACGCGGCCGAGGCGGCCGGGGCCGCCGAGCCGGCGGGGGAGCCCGCCGACGACGCCGGCCGGCAGGCCGAGGACTGATCACACCAGAGAACGCCGTCACCGGTGGGAAGGACTGCACACATGATCGAGACCACCGGATCGAAGCGGCTGGTGCTGATCTCCGGGCGCGCGCACCCCGAGCTCGCGAAGCAGATCGCGGCCGAGCTCGGCTCCGAGCTCGTGCCGACCGACGCGCGCACCTTCGCCAACGGCGAGCTGTACGCGCGGTACGGCGAGAGCGTCCGCGGCACCGACGCGTTCGTGATCCAGTCGCACGCGGCACCCATCAACGAGTGGCTCATGGAGCAGCTCATCATGGTCGACGCGCTCAAGCGAGCCTCGGCCAAGCGCATCACGGTCGTCTCGCCCTTCTACCCGTACGCCCGTCAGGACAAGAAGGGCCGCGGTCGCGAGCCGATCTCCGCCCGACTGGTCGCCGACCTGTACAAGGCGGCCGGAGCCGACCGCATCATGTCGGTCGACCTCCACGCCGCGCAGATCCAGGGCTTCTTCGACGGTCCCGTCGACCACCTCTTCGCGATGCCGGTCCTCCTCGAGCACTTCCGCAAGCTGCTCGATCCGGAGACGCTGACGGTCGTGTCGCCCGACATGGGCCGCGTGCGCGTGGCCGACATCTGGTCCGACAAGCTCGGGGCGCCGCTCGCGATCATCCACAAGCGGCGCGACCCGCTCGTGCCCAACCAGGTCTCGGTGCACGAGATCGTCGGAACCGTCGAGGGCCGTGTCTGCCTGCTCGTCGACGACCTCATCGACACGGGGCGCACGATCGTCAAGGCCGCCGAGGCGCTGAAGAAGAACGGCGCCACGGGGGTCGTGGTCGCCGCCACGCACGCCGTCTTCTCGAACCCGGCCGTCGAGATCCTGCAGTCCGACTCCATCGACCAGGTCGTGGTCACCGACACCCTCCCCGTCCCCGAGGAGAAGCGCTGGGACCGCCTGACGGTGCTGCCCATCGCGCCGCTGCTCGCGCGCGCCATCCACGAGGTGTTCGAAGACGGCAGCGTCACCAGCATGTTCGACGGGGCGGCCTGATGGCGGCTGCCTCGGCGAAGCCCTGGCTCCGAAGCTACGCACCGGGCGTCCCGCACGAGCTGCCGGCGCCCGAGGGGTCGCTCTCCGACCTCATCCGCACCTCGGTCGAGCAGTACCCGAGCCGCCCCGCGCTCGAGTTCTTCGGTCGGGTCATGACCTACGCCGAGCTCGGCGACCAGGTCGATCGCGCGGCCGAGGGACTGCGGAGGCTCGGGGTGCGGGCCGGCGACCGCGTCGCGCTCGTGCTGCCGAACTGCCCGCAGCACATCGTCGCGTTCTACGCCGTCCTGCGGCTCGGTGCGATCGTCGTCGAGCACAACCCGCTGTACACGCCGCGCGAGCTTCGACACCAGTTCGAGGACCACGGCGCGCGCGTCGTCATCGCCTGGGACAAGGTCGTCGACACGATCCAGTCGTTCCCGAGCGACGTCGCCGTCGAGCGGATCGTCTCCGTCGACATCACGCGCGCCATGCCGTTCGCCACCCGCCTGGCGCTGCGCCTGCCCATCGCGAAGGCCCGCGAATCGCGCGCGGCGCTGACCACGGAGGTGCACGGAACGGTGCCGTGGCGCGACGTCGTGGCATCCGACCCGCTCGACCCCGCGGTCGCCGGCCCGGCGGTCGACGACCTCGCGGCCATCCAGTACACGAGCGGCACCACGGGCAACCCCAAGGGCGCCATGCTCACCCACGCCAACCTGCTGGCCAACGCCGCGCAGGCGCGCGCGTGGGTGCCCGAGATCGAGCGAGGCACGTCGGTCTTCTACGCGGTGCTGCCCATGTTCCACGCCTACGGGCTCACGCTGTGCCTGACGTTCGCCATGAGCATGGGCGCGCGGCTCGTGCTCTTCCCGAAGTTCGATCCCGACCTGGTGCTGAAGGTGGTCCGGAAGCGGCCGCCGACCTTCCTGCCCGCGGTGCCGCCCATCTACGAGCGGCTCACGGCCGCGGCCGATGCCGCGGGGGTCTCGCTGCGCGGCATCCGCTACGGCGTCTCGGGGGCCATGCCGCTCTCGGCCGACGTGGTCGAGCCGTGGGAGGCGCGCACCGGCGGGCTCCTCGTCGAGGGCTACGGGCTCAGCGAGACCTCGCCCGTGCTCATCGTCAACCCGGCGGCATCCACCCGCCGGGCCGGGACGATCGGCCTGCCCCTGCCGTCGACCGAGGTGCGCGTCGTCGACCCCGACGACCCCGCGCGCGGCATGCCGCACGGCGAGCGCGGCGAGCTCGTGGTCCGCGGCCCGCAGGTCTTCCGCGGCTACTGGCAGAAGCCGGAGGAGACCGAGGCCGTGTTCGTCGCCGATCCCGACGGCGGTGCACCGTGGTTCCGCACCGGCGACATCGTCACGATCGACGACGACGGGTTCGTCTGCATCGTCGACCGCATCAAGGAGCTCATCATCACGGGCGGCTTCAACGTCGCCCCGAGCGAGGTCGAGGAGGCGCTCCGCCACCACCCGGACGTCGAGGACTGCGCGGTGGTCGGGCTGCCTGACGAGCGCAGCGGCGAGGAGGTCGTCGCGGCCGTCGTGCTGCGGCACGGCGCGACGCTCGACGCCGACGCCATCCGGTCGTTCGGCCGCGAACGCCTGACGCCCTATAAGGTGCCGCGGCGCGTGGTCCAGGTCGACGACCTGCCTCGTTCGCTGATCGGCAAGGTCATCCGGCGCAAGGTGCGCGAACAGCTGCTCGAATCGTGACGCCCCGCCCCGCCCGGCGCGGGGTGCGTGCGATCACGCCTCGCGACCGGGCGAGGGTCGCGGCGCGGCGGGCATGAGCCCGAGGTTCCCGAGCAGGATGCCCCGGTCGCCGGGGCCGACCTGTGCGAAGCAGAGCCAGCCCGGGCCGCCCTCGGCGAACGGCTCGAACGACACGGACGAGGTTGCGAGCGCGCTGTAGTCGAGGGCGTAGATCGCGCACGCGCGCTCGGCGGCCGCCCGGGCGACCCCGTACGCGGAGAGCACGAGCGGGAGCACCATCCCCGCCAGTGCGACGAGCACGACGATCCGCAGCGCACGGCGGCGACGCGCCGTGCGGACCGGGCGGTCGTCGCCCCGGTCGTCGAGCTCGGGGTGGGAGTCGTTCACCCTGCCGATCCTTCCACGAGGACCGACCAGATCCCCGCGACGCTCGCGAGGACGGTCGCGGCGGTCAGCCCCGGGGCCGCCCAGCGGGGCGGCGACACGGTCAGTTCGGCACCGGAGAGCTGCGAGCGCCGGAGTGCGCCGACGGCGACGGCGCCGCCGGCGGCCGCGAGCAGCAGCGCGCCGATCGCCACGAGCGACGGCTCGCCGAGCACCAGCCCGGCGCGCAGCGACAGCAGCGCGTTGACCGACATCGCGAGCGACGTGCGGCCCCACGCGAGGGCGGTGCGCTCCGGCTGGAGCCCCGGGTCGGCGGGCGAGGGCAGGCTGGAGGCGGTCACGGCGCCGGGCTCACGACACCAGGAGGACGATCGTCAGCACCGCGGCGGTGACGAGGCTCGTCGCCGCCAGCACGGGCAGGGCCCATCCCTGCGGGAGCGGACGGCCGTGGCGCATCGCGATCTCGTTGGCGCGCCACCGGGTGTACGCGATCGCGCTGAGCACGGTGGATGCCGCGCCGAGGCCGACCGCGACCACGACGAGCACGAGGCGCGGCTCGAGATCGGTGGCGAACTGGTGGAGCAGCACCCCGCCCGCGAGCAGCGCGAGCGCGGTGCGGATCCACGCGAGGAACGTCCGCTCGTTGGCGAGCGTGAAGCGGTAGTCGGGGTCCTGCCCCTCGAGCCGCCACGATCGCCTCGCCATGGTCCGCCGCGCCCCCTCGCGCCCGCTGCCGCGCCGTCCCGTCAGTGCGACGAGGGCGTGGTCTCGATCTCCGAGCGGTCGCCCGACCACAGCGTGTGGAACACGCCCGGGCGATCGCTGCGCCGATAGGTGTGCGCGCCGAAGAAGTCGCGCTGGCCCTGGACGAGCGCAGCCGGCAGCCGGTCGGCGCGCAGCCCGTCGTAGTACGCGAGCGAGGACGAGAAGGCCGGGGTGGGGATGCCGGCGCCCGCGGCGACCTGCACGACGCGGCGCCAGCTCTGCTGCGCTCCGGCGACGGCGTCGCGGAAGTACGGCGCGGTCACGAGCGCGACGAGGCCGGGGTCCGCAGCGTAGGCCTCGGCGATCCGGTTGAGGAAGCGGGCGCGGATGATGCAGCCGGCGCGCCAGATCTTCGCGATCTCGCCCTTCTCCACGTCCCACCCGTACTGCTCGGCGCCCGCGACGATCTCGTCGAAGCCCTGCGAGTACGCGATGATCTTCGACGCGTAGAGGGCGCGCCGGACGTCCTCGACGAACGCGTCGGCGTCCTCCGGGGCGACGGTCCAGTCGCCGGCCGGGCCGGGGAGGTCGGCGGCCGCCTCGCGCTGCGCGCGCCGGGAGGACAGGCTGCGGGCGAACACGGCCTCGGCGATGCCCGAGACCGGCACGCCGAGGTCGAGCGCGTTCTGCACCGTCCAGGCGCCGGTGCCCTTGGCGCCGGCCTCGTCGAGGATGACGTCGACGAGGGGCTGCCCGGTCGCGGCATCCGTCTGGCGGAGCACCTCGGCGGTGATCTCGATGAGGTAGCTCTCGAGCTCGCCCGTGTTCCACTCGGCGAAGATGTCGGCGATCTCGGCGGGGGACTTGCCGGTGCCCTGGCGGATCAGGTCGTAGGCCTCGGCGATGAGCTGCATGTCGGCGTACTCGATGCCGTTGTGCACCATCTTGACGAAGTGCCCGGCGCCGTCGGTGCCGACGTGGGTCACGCAGGGCTCGCCCTCGGCCACCGCGGCGATCGACGCGAGGATCGGGCCGAGCGTCTCGTACGACTCGGCCGAGCCGCCGGGCATGATCGACGGGCCGTTCAGCGCACCCTCCTCGCCGCCGGAGATGCCCGCGCCGACGAAGTGGATGCCCGTCGGCTTGATCTCGGCCTCGCGCCGGATCGTGTCGTGGAAGTTGGCGTTGCCGCCGTCGACGATGATGTCGCCCGGCTCGAAGCGCTCGACGAGCTCGGAGATGACCGCGTCGGTGCCCCGGCCGGCCTGCACCATGATGATCGCGGTGCGGGGCTTCGCGAGGGATGCCACGAAGTCGTCGTAGCTCTCGGACGCGACGAAGCCGGCCTCGGGGTGCTCGGAGGTGAGCGTGTGCGTGCGCTCGGGGGAGCGGTTGAACACCGCGACCGTGTTGCCCTCGCGACTGGCCAGGTTGCGGGCGAGGTTCGAGCCCATGACGGCGAGGCCGACGACTCCGATGTTGGCGCTGGCGGGGGTGGTGCTCTCGGGCATGCGGACGCTCCTGCTCTGCGGGGGTTCGGGCACCACGCTAGCAAGGACGGCGCCGGTCAAGAATCAGACGTCACACGAGTATGGCATCGAATACGTATGATTTGAACGCGGATGGCCGCCGAGTCCGGCCGACTCGGCTCACGGGTCGACGAACACCCTCGGCACGCCCGTCCAGGCGAGTCCGACGTCGTCGGCCGTGCGGTCGAGCACCCGGAGCATGGCCTCGCGAGCCGCGTCGGCCCGGCCGGCGAGGATCGCGTCCGCGACGTCGACGTGCCATTGCATCGCCTCCTCGCTCGGGTGCGCCGGCATCATGCCGCTCGAGGTCCGTCCCCGCAGCACCTCGCCGACCGCGTCCCCGAGCGCGGCGAACATCTCGTTGCCCGAGGCCCGCAGCACGGCGCGATGGAACTCGACGTCGAGCTCGAGGAACGCGGCCGCGTCACCCTCGCGACCGGCGGTGCGCATGTCGGCGGCGATGCCCATCAGTCGCCGCCCCGCATCCGACGGGGCGAACCGGGCCGCGAGCTCGGCGGCCAGCGGCTCGACCGCGGTGCGCAACTCGGTCAGCGATCGGAGCTGCGCGCCCTTCCCTTCCGACGCGAGGCGCCAGCGGATGATCGAGGGATCGAACAGGTTCCAGGACGCCATCGGCAGCACGCGGATCCCGACCCGACGCACCGACTCGACGAGCCCCAGGGACTGCGCGACGCGGACCGCCTCGCGGACGACCGAACGCGACACCTCGAGGTCCTCCTCGAGGGCGTCGGTGCGCAGCACCGTTCCGGCGGCGAGCTCGCCGCCGACGATCCGCATGCCGAGGTGCTCGACGGCTAGGTCGTGCAGGCGGGAACCCATGCGGCGAGCATAACGGCGGGCCCGGCGGCGATCACCTCGGCGCTGCGCCGTGCCCCTGCGCCCAGCGCCGCTCGGCCCGGGAGCCCCTCGCCAGCACGCGATCCAGCCGGCGGAAGTCGCCCGCGAGGATCCGATGCGTCGCCCACTGCGGGAGCCAGCCGGCCTGCCAGCGGAGCGCGCCGCCGAGGTCGCCGCGGTAGTCGGCCCGGATGCGCGTCTCCGCCCCGGACGCCGTGCACGCGTACTCGACGCGGGCGTTCCAGGGGTCGGACGAGTGCCAGACCACGCGCTCGTTCTCCTCGAGGAGCTCGAGCGTGTCGATGAAGTGCGCCCGGAACGGACCGATCCGATCCGTGGACATCCACCGGGTGCCGACCCGGATCGGTCCGTCGTCGAGCTGGCGGCGGAACGCGACCGCCGGGGCGAACTCGTGCCAGCGCATCGGATCCGCGAGGTACGGGAAGACCGCCTCGACCGGGTGACGCACCGTCGCGTCCACGACGACATGACGCTCCCACCGACGCCGCCCGGACGGATCCGCGTCGGTCGGGCCCGCTGGTGCGGCGGCTCGATCCTCCACGTGCGCGAGTGTATTTCGGTGCTCCGGACGCCCGCAATCGTCCGGCGCGCGTGCCGAGCGGACGGCCACGCGGGCCGGCCCGGCCGGGTGTAGAATCCGGGTGTTCGCCGCGGGATGCGGCATGCGCCCGTCCCCCCGCGGCGAGATCGGGGGTGAGATGGCCGAGAAGCTGCCGTCGTCCGGTGCCCTTCCCCACGGTCAGGTCCCGGGGTGCGACACCTCGGGCATGATCCTCGTCCATCGCATCTTCCGCTGGCTGTACCGCCAGCTCCCGCTCCTGGTCCGCGAGGTGGAGCCGGGCGACGTGGAACGCGCCGAGGTCGTCGGGATCTACGCCAAGCTCGACTTCTTCGCCCTCCACCTCCATCACCGGACGGAGGACACCGTCCTGTGGGATCGGCTCGCCGCACGCGACCCCGCCTGCGCGGTCCACGTCGAGCGGATGCGCGCGCAGCACGCCGAGGTCGCATCGCAGCTCGCGCGGATCGAGCCCCAGCTCGATCCGTGGCTCGAGACCGCCGACACGGGGCTCCGCGACGCGTTCGCGGGCGACATCGAAGTGCTGCGCGACACGCTCCTCGTGCACCTGGGCCAGGAGGAGGACGACATCCTCCCGGTCGCCGGCGCCGTGATGTCCCAGCAGGAGTGGGACCAGCTCGAGGCGCACACGCGCGCCGCGCTCCTCAGGCATCGGAGGGAGTTCCCGAGGGACGTCCTGTCGATGCAGCTCGGCCTGATCCTCGCGAGCGTCCCCGAGGCCGAGCGCGAGGAGTGGTACCACGCGAACGTCCCCGCCCCGATCCGGCTGCTCAACGTCCTGCTCATGAAGCGCAGGTTCGACCGCGCCATGCAGGAGCTCTACCCCGACCGCCCGGTGCCGTCGATGTTCTGAGCCCGGCGCGCGCCGCGATCGGCGGTCAGTCGACGAGCGCGCGGCCGGAGACGACGACCTGGGCGGCCAGGAGCAGGGCGGCGAGCATCACGAGCCGGAAGAGCAGGCGCGACGGGGGTCGCAGGAACGCGAGCGCCACCGTGGCCGTCGCGACCACGAGCACTGCGCCGAAGCACGCCCAGGAGGCCACGGGCACGCTCGACCAGTCGCCGCTCGCCGATCCCGACAGGGCCGCCACCCCGCCCAGGACGACGGCGACGGCGGCGACCGAGGTCGCCGCCCTCGGTCCCAGCCGGTGCGGGAGCCCGCGGACCCCGGTCGCGGCATCCTGCTCGAGGTCGGGCAGCACGTTCGTCAGGTGCACGGCCGCGCCGAACGCGGCGCCCGCGACCCACGCCCACGGCGGAGCGAGGGCGGGCTGCGGAGCCGCCAGCGTCGCCAGGCTGGGGAAGATCCCGAAGCTCACGAGGAACGGGACGATCGAGGCCGGAGTCGACTTGAGCCACGCGTTGTACGCCCACGCCGACGAGAGGGCGACGGCGTGCGCCGCGAGCACGCGCCACCCCAGCAGCGCTGAGAGCACCAGGGCGGATGCCGCCGCGGCGAGGGCCGCGATCCAGGCGACGCGGAGCCCGACCTCGCCGCGCGCGATCGGCTTGTCGCGTCGGGATGCCGCCCGGTCCCTCGGCGCGTCGATCGCGTCGTTGGAGATCCCCACCGAGAGCTGACCCGCGAAGACCGAGAGCGCGAGCACGCCGACGCGGATCGGATCGAGCCCCGCCGACCAGCCGAGCGCGAGCGCGAGCGCGGTCACGACCGAGGTCGGACCGGGGTGCGAGGATCGCCACAGGGCCCCAGGAGTGCTCACGGGCACGATGCTCTCACGACGTCGTCGCCGGCTCGCGACATCCGGTAGACTGCCCCATTGAACTTCGGCGAGGGATGCCGCCGGAGCCGGGCCCGACCCGGTGCGGCATCCGTGATCGACGCGGTGGAACGAGACTCACGGCTGTTCCTCACGCTGGCTGCGCGCGCGCAGTGCCGGGCGTTCGAGTTGACATCAGAAACCCCACCCTGGGCCGCGAGCCCGCTAGGAGCCATCACCATGGACCAAGACAACAAGGTCGTCGCCGAACTGCGCGAGTCGTTCGGCAAGGGCGCTGCCCGCAAGATCCGCGCCGCCGACAAGATCCCGGCCGTGCTCTACGGCCACGGCAGCGAGCCGAAGCACCTGACGCTGCCCGGTCACGAGACCGCGCTGCTCATCCGCAAGGCCAACGCCGTGCTCGACCTGCAGATCGGCGGCAAGAGCCAGCTCGCCCTGGTCAAGGACGTGCAGAAGGACCCGGTGCGCCAGCTCATCGAGCACATCGACCTCATCGTCGTCAAGCGCGGCGAGAAGGTCCAGGTCGAGGTGCCGGTGCACGTCGAGGGCGAGCCCGCCTCGGGCACCATCGCCGACCTCGACGCCCACACGCTGCTGCTCGAGGTCGAGGCCACCCACATCCCCGAGAACGTCACCGTCTCGGTCGAGGGCCTCGAGGAGGGCACCCAGGTGCTCGCGAGCGAGGTCGAGCTGCCCAAGGGCGCGACCCTCATCAGCGACGCCGACATGCTCGTCGTGAACGTGCACGTGCCGCAGAAGGTCGACCTGGGCGAGGAGCCCGCCGAGGCCGAGGCCGAGGAGACCGCCGAGGGCGAGGCCGCCGAGGGCGAGACCGAGGCCGCCGAGGGCGAGTCGGCCGAGTAGTCGATCCCGCACCGTCGCGAGGGTCCGCGGCGCCGCATCCGGGTACGCTCGGATCGCGGGGCCGCGGGCCCTCCGCCGTACCCACCCACCCCAGCCCGGAGGCAGCCGTGAACCTCATCGACCGCCTCCTGCACCGCCGGAAGGACGAGGTCGTGTCCGACAACACCTGGCTCGTGGTCGGCCTCGGCAACCCCGGCGCGCAGTACGCCGGCAACCGGCACAACGTCGGCCAGATGGTCGCCGACGAGCTCGCCTCGCGCATCGGCGCGACGTTCAAGAGCCACAAGACGCCGTCGCGCGTCGCCGAGGGCTTCCTCGGACCCGGCCGGCCGAAGCTCGTGCTCGCGAAGCCCAACAGCTACATGAACACCTCGGGCGGGCCGGTCTCGGCGCTGCTGAAGTTCTACTCGCTCGGCGCCGACCGCCTGATCGTGGTGCACGACGAGCTCGACATCCCGTTCGACACGGTGCGGCTGAAGCGCGGCGGCGGCCACGGCGGCCACAATGGCCTCCGCGACATCCAGAAGGCCGCCGGGTCGCCCGACTTCACGCGCGTGCGCGTGGGCATCGGCCGCCCGCCGGGGCGGATGGATGCCGCGGACTACGTGCTCCGCGACTTCGCCGGACCGGAGCGCACCGCGCTGCCGAGCCTGCTCTCGGATGCCGCGGACGCCGTGGAGGCCGTCGTCGAGCACGGGCTCGTCGCGGCGCAGCAGCGGTTCCACTCGCCGGCCTAGGCACCGGACCTCTCCATCGGGTGGACCGCGCGCGACCTCACGCGCCGTCGAGGCCGAACAGGCCGCAGACGAGGTCGTTGCTGGCGGAGACGTCCTCGCCGTCGGCGATCGCGGGACCCCGGTGGTACAGCACCTCGTCGGTCGCGAAGTCGTAGACCGAGATGCCGGCGTAGTTCAGCACCGCGCCTTCACCCGCGATGGTGAGGTTGCGGTAGCTGCCGGTGTCGGTGACCGTGCCCTCCGCGAACTCGATGAGGAGCCTCCGGGTGCCGTGGGGATGCACGCTCTCGCCGGTCGAGGAGAGCGTCCAGGTCATCTTGTACTCCATGGCGATCGCGAGCGAGACGAGGTTGCCCTCCTCGTCCCAGCGCTCGTGGAATGACGCCTCGCCGTCGAGCGGCCCCTGCACGGTGCTGCCGTCGGCGCACGTGGCCACGACGATGTCGTCGTGGCTGCCGATGTCGACGCGGTTGCCGTTGCCCGGTGCCGCGTGCGCCGCCGACGGCGCGAGCAGTGCCAACGCGCAGGCCGCCCCGGCGGCGGCCATCGCGAGAACGTCGTTCCGGTGCATCGTGCGCATGATTCCCCCTCTTACTGCGACCCGACCGCGCACGAGCGAGCGCAGTCAGCGATATGGTGCGCCCGAGCCGCGGCCCGGGCAACGGCGACGCGGCATCCAGCCATAACGGGTCTCAATGGATGACGTCGGTCGCCGCTCGGAGCACGAGCCCGGCGGCATCCGACAACGGCGACCGCCAGGCGAGCAGGTGCTCGCATCGCGGCCCGCCGGACGGCTCGAGGTACCGAAGGCCCATCGCCTCGCCGATCCGTCCGATCTGCCGCGGGACGAAGGCGACCGCCTCCGTCGTCAGCGCCGCGAGGAAGGTCGCGCCCAGCGAGTCCACCGGTGGTCCCGCCCGGCGGAGTCGCTCGCCGTTCATCTGGGGCCGGTAGGCCCACTCGTCAGTCCATGCGATCGGGGTGTCGACGGGGTCGATGGTGGCGTGCGAGGACAGCAGCTCGAACGTGAGGTCGTCATCGGAGGCCTCGAACAGGCCGTTTCGCGGTCCGATGAGGATGCCGCGAGGTTCCGTGCGGAATGGGGCCGTGCGCACGCGCCGGTCCAGGATCGGAGCGGTGACGACCGCGAGGTCGACCTCCCGTCGCAGTACGCCCTGGACCTCCCAGGGGCGGTGGCGTCCCACGACGAGCCGCACCTGGACGCCGGCGAGGGCCGCGGCCGCAACGGCCTCGGACACGAGGGGGATCATGCCCGGGTCGGTGAGCGCGAGCCGCACCTGACCCTCGACGTCGCGGGCTGCGCGTGCGGCGAGGGCGGCGAGCTCCGCGTCGTCGAGCATGCGTCGGGCGATGCCGAGCACCGCCTGGCCGGAGGGAGTGAGGCGCACCCCGTCTCGGCCCCGCTCGAGGAGCCGGGCCCCGAGTTCGCGTTCGAGCTGTGCGATCATGACGCTGATCGCAGGCTGGGTCAGGTGCCCCGCCCTCGCCGCGGCCGACAGTGAGCCGGCCTCGACGGCCGCGACGAACCAGCGAAGCTGCCGCAACTCCATTGCGCCCCCTCACCTCCCGGACGCGTCCATCATGGCCTCGGCCGGGATCCCTGTCCCGGAGCGTGCTGCATCGACGGCATCCGTGTCGTCAGGGCGGGCCCTGAGCTGCGGGCCGCGCCACGGGGGAGGGTCAGTCGGGCGCCGTGCAGCGGCTCGTCGACAGCAGGATGATGCGGGGCGACCCGCTCTCGATGCTCGCCGTGATCCTCGTCACGAGGAGCCGGCGGTCGACGAGCTTCGCGCGCAACGGCTCGGTGCGGTACGCAGGACCTCGATACGCCCACCCGTCCGACTCCGGGAACTCCCGGCCGAGTCCGTTCACCCATGCGACGCGGTCGATCGCCGGGTCGAGGTCGATGACGCGGCGCACGTGCACCTCGCGACCGCCGTCACCGGTGACGCAGTCGACGACTTCGCTGGTCTGGGTCGAGGCCAGCCGCATCGACGTCGGCACGGTCCGCTCGATCTCGTCGAACACCTCGGTGAGCTCGGCCTCGGCCGCTGCGGTGGTGGCCGGCCTCGGATCGGGCACCGCCTGCGTGGCGATCCATGCGACGAGGAGCAGGATGGCGACCGCGACAGCGGAGATGAGGGTGATCCCCGGGCGCCGTCGTCCGGAGGTTCGGGTCATGGCCAGACGCTATCCCATGCCTCAGATGAGGCCGCGCAGGAACTCCTCGGGCGTGGCACCGGCCGCGCGGGCGCGCTCGACGAGGCGCGTGTGCTCCTCGGTGGTGAGCTCGAGCGAGAGGGTGCGCCAGTCGGCGCTGGGGTCGTCGAAGTCGAACAGCGCCGCGTCCTCGGTCTCGCGGTCGGCGAGCACGGCCGAGACGGAAACCGGGTCGGCGACGGGCGCCGCGGTGCCGGGCGTCTCCACTCCGGCGTCCGGCGTCGTGGCCACGGGCTCATCCTCGCACTCGCCCGACCATCCGGGCCCGCTCGGGATGTCGCCGCCGCCCTTCTGGTAGGCGACCGCGACCGCGCGGGCCCGTTCGTCGGCCGCCTCGTTCATCGGGTGCCCGGCGTGGCCGCGCACCCACTCGAACCGGAACCGGCGACCGCGCAGCGCCTCGTCGAGGGACTGCATCAGCTCGAGGTTGAGCACCGGGGAGCCGTCGGCCTTCCGCCAGCCCTTCCGCTTCCAGTTCGGCATCCACTTCGTCAGCGCGTTGATCACGTACTGGCTGTCGCACTGGACGAGCAGCTCGTCGTCGAGGTGGGCCGTCGCCCGGAACAGCTCGAGGACGGCGGTGAGCTCGCCCTGGTTGTTGGTGCCGTGCGGCCACCCGCCCGCGGCCCAGCATCCGTCGTCGACGTACCAGCACCATCCGGCCGGACCGGGATTGCCGAGCGCGGATCCGTCGGCGGCGGCGATGATCATGCGGGTCCTTCCGTGGGGGGCGGGCGGCGACCATGCTATCGGCGGCGACCGACTCCCGGGGCGCTGTCAGTGCGCGGCCGTAGACTGTGCCGGTGATCCTGCAGGGCTTGAACACGGCGCTTTCGCGCGCCTCCACGATCGATCGAGCCCTCGCCGAGGCCGAGCGCAACGCCGACTTCTCGGCGCCCGCCGGGCTGTCGGCGCCGCTGCTCGCCGGCCTCCTCGAGCGACGCGCGGCCGCGGGACTTCCGCCCGCCCTGTTCGCCGTCACGGCCACCAGTCGCGAGGGCGAGGCGCTCCGCGCGTCGCTCGCGCCCTACCTCGACGACGCCGAGATCCTCGAGTTCCCCGCGTGGGAGACGCTCCCGCACGAGCGGCTGAGCCCGTCGGCCGAGACGGTGGGCCGGCGGCTGCACGCGCTGCGCCGCCTCCGCACCTGGGAGGAGGAGGGCGCGCGGCATCCGCTCGTCGTCGTCGCGTCGGTGCGCGCCGCGCTCCAGCCCCTGGCCGACAACCTCGGCGACCTCGAGCCGATCGTGCTCGCCGCCGGCGCGCGGGGCAACGACCTGTCGCAGATCGCGCTCCGGCTCGTGGACCTCGCCTACTCCCGGGTCGACATGGTCTCGCGGCGCGGCGAGTTCGCGGTGCGCGGCGGCATCCTCGACGTCTTCCCGCCGACCGCCGACCACCCGGTGCGCGTCGACTTCTTCGGCGACGAGGTCGAGGAGCTGCGCGCGTTCTCGGTGGCCGACCAGCGCTCGCTGCCCGAGCGGGTGGAGCGGGTCGAGCTGCCGCCGAGCCGCGAGCTGCTGCTCACCGAGCCGGTCCGCCAGCGCGCGCGAGAGATGGTCCACGAGTTCCCCAACCTCTCCGGGATCCTCGAGAAGGTCGCCGAGGGGATCCCGGTCGAGGGCATGGAGTCGCTCGCGCCCGCCCTGCTCGACCGGCTCGTGCCCGTCACCTCCTACCTGCCGGTCGGCGCGGCGGTCGCCGTGCTCGGGCCCGAGCGCGTCGCGTCGCGCGCCGTGAACCTGGCCGACACCAACCGCGAGTTCCTCGCCGCCGCGTGGAACGCCGCGACGGCCGGCGCCGCCGCCCCGATCGACCTCGAGGCCGGCGACTTCCTCACGCTGCGACGGCTGCGCGAGACGGCGCTGCACAGCGCCCCGGGCGAGCCCGACCCGCGCCGGGCGTGGTGGACCTTCTCCAGCTTCGACCAGGGCGACGCCGCCGAGGCGGTCGGCGAGACGCCCGGCGGGTCGGATGCCGCGTACGTCCGCGTCGCGGCCGCGAGCGTGCCGAGCTTCCAGGGCAACGTCGAGGGCGCCGTCGCCCACGTCGCTGAACGGCTCCGCGACGGGTGGAGCCTCGTCGTCGCCGCGGCGGGGCACGGCCTCGTCGAGCGGGCCCGCGACGTGCTCGCCGAGCACGGCCTGGCCGGCCGGCTCGTCGACGAGGTGCCCGCCGAGCTCGAGCCGGGCGTCGCGTTCCTCGTGCAGGCCCAGGCCGCGGCGGGCTACGAGGTCCCCGAGGCCCGGGTGGGCCTCATCGCCGAGGCCGAGTTCTACGGCCGCTCGGCCGGCTACGACACGCGGCAGGTCAAGAAGCTCGCGAGCCGCCGCCGCAACGTCGTCGATCCGCTGCAGCTCAAGCCGGGCGACCACGTCGTGCACACCACCCACGGCATCGGGCGGTTCGTCGAGCTGGTGCAGCGCGAGGTCGCCGGTGCCCGCCCGACCGGGCCGAGCCGCACCGCGGGCATCCAGCCCGCGCCCAAGACCGTGCGCGAGTACGTCGTCCTCGAGTACGCGCCGTCGAAGCGCGGGCAGGCCGGCGACCGGCTGTACGTGCCGATGGACCAGCTCGACCTGCTCTCGCGCTACGTGGGCGGCGAGGCGCCGAGCCTGTCGAAGATGGGCGGCAGCGACTGGGCGCAGGCCAAGAGCCGCGCCCGCAAGGCCGTCCGCGACATCGCGGTCGAACTCGTGAAGCTGTACTCGGCGCGCATGGCCGCGAAGGGCCACGCGTTCGGGGCCGACACCCCGTGGCAGCACGAGCTCGAGGAGGCGTTCCCGTACGCCGAGACGCCCGACCAGCTGCAGACGATCGACGAGGTCAAGGCCGACATGGAGCGGCCGATCCCCATGGATCGACTGCTCGCCGGCGACGTCGGGTTCGGCAAGACCGAGGTCGCCGTCCGCGCGGCGTTCAAGGCGATCCAGGAGGGCAAGCAGGTGGCGATGCTCGTGCCGACGACCCTCCTCGTCAAGCAGCACCTCGAGACCTTCGCGGAGCGCTACGCCGGATTCCCCGTCCACGTCCGTGCGCTCAGCCGGTTCCAGACCGACAAGGAGGTCCGCGAGACCGTCGCCGGTCTTGCGGACGGCACCGTCGACATGGTCATCGGCACCCACCGCATCCTGACCGAGAAGGTCCGGTTCAAGGACCTCGGCCTCCTGATCATCGACGAGGAGCAGCGATTCGGTGTCGAGCACAAGGACCAGCTGAAGAAGCTCAAGACCAACGTCGACATCCTCGCCATGAGCGCGACGCCGATCCCGCGCACGCTCGAGATGGCGGTGACCGGCATCCGCGAGATGTCGACGCTCGCCACGCCGCCGGAGGACCGGCACCCCATCCTCACGTACGTCGGCCCGTACTCCGACCAGCAGGTCGCGGCGGCCATCCGTCGCGAGATGCTGCGCGAGGGCCAGGTGTTCTTCGTGCACAACCGCGTCTCGTCGATCAACCGGGTCGCGGCCCAGCTGGCCGAGCTCGTGCCGGAGGCCCGCATCGCCGTGGCGCACGGCCAGCTGAACGAGCACGCGCTCGAGCAGATCGTCGTCGACTTCTGGGAGCGCAAGTTCGACGTGCTCGTCTCGACCACGATCATCGAGACCGGACTCGACATCTCGAACGCGAACACGATCATCATCGACCGGGCCGACAAGTACGGACTGTCGCAGCTCCACCAGCTCCGCGGCCGTGTCGGCCGCGGACGCGAGCGCGCGTACGCCTACTTCCTCTACGACCCCGCGAAGCCGCTGTCCGAGACGGCGCACGACCGGCTCGAGACCATCGCGGCCAACAACGAGCTCGGCAGCGGCATGCAGGTCGCGCTGAAGGACCTCGAGATCCGCGGAGCGGGCAACCTCCTCGGCGCCGAGCAGGCGGGGCACATCGCCGGCGTCGGCTTCGACCTCTACCTCCGCATGATCGGCGAGGCCGTCAACGCGTTCCGCGGCGAGGTCGCCGAGGGCCAGACCGAGCTCCGGCTCGAGCTGCCCGTCGACGCGCACATCCCCGAGGACTACGTCGACAGCGAGCGCCTGCGCCTCGAGGCGTACCAGAAGCTCTCGGCGGCGAGCGGCCCGGCCGCGAAGGACGGCCAGATCGACCTCGTGGTCGAGGAGCTCGTCGACCGCTACGGCGAGCCGCCCGAGGCCGTCGAGCACCTCGTCGCGATCTCGCGGCTGCGGCGGAAGGCCCAGCTGGCCGGGCTCTCCGACGTCATCGCCACGGGCACGAAGCTGCGCATCGCCCCGGCGAAGCTCCCGGACTCGCGCCGCGTGCGACTCGAGCGCATGTACCCCGGCGCGAAGGTGTTCGCGCAGAACGACGTCATCCTCGTGCCGTTCCCGACGCCGGGCGGCGAGGCGCCCGGCGATGCCGACCTCATCGAGTGGGTGTCGAACCTGATCGGGGTGATCTTCCCGGTCGACCAGCCCGCCGACGCGGGAGCTTCGGCGGGCGCGACGACGGGCTGAGCCGCGGCGGCGCGTCCGCCGCTCAGCGCGAGAGCGCGCCGCCGACGCCCTCGGCCTCGCCGAGGCGCCGGTAGTACCGCGAACGCAGGCTGACCAGCACGCCCGAGACGACGATCGCCGCCCCCGAACCGAGCAGCACGGCCACCGTGCCCTGGTCGATCACGTCGGGGTACTCGCGGAACGCAAGTTCGTTCATGAGCAGCGACACGGTGAACCCGATCCCGGCGAGCGCGCCGACGACGAGGATGTCGGCCCAGGTCAGGGGCTTCACCCCCGTGCGCCGGTGGACGACGAGCGTCGCGAGCCCGCCGACGATCGTGACCCCGACGATCTTCCCGACCGGCAGGCCGACCAGGATGCCCCAGAACGCCGGGTCGAGCTCGCTCGGGCGCACCTGCGGGATGGCCACGAGCGCGGCCGAGAAGGCGAAGAGCGGCAGGATGACGCCGTTGGACCACGGCTCGAGGCCGTGCAGGGCGCGACCCGCGGGCCGGCGCGACATCACGAGGCCGAGCAGGACGCCGGCGATCGTGGCGTGCACGCCGGACAGGTACACGAAGCTCCACGTGAGCACGCCCAGGAGGACGAGCACGGCGACGACCGGCCACGGCGAGCGCCGCGCCAGCACGTACGGCGCACGGGGGCGCAGCAGGCGGCTCGTCATGCCGAACAGCGTGACCGTGATCGCCGCGAACCCGAGCCAGGCGAGGTCGGCGTCGGAGGTGAAGAAGAACGCGATCAGCAGGATCGCGATCAGGTCGTCGAGCACCGCGAGCGCGAGGAGGAACACGCGCACGCGCGTGGGGATGAACCGGCCGAACATCGCCAGCACGCCGAGCGCGAACGCGATGTCGGTCGCGGTCGGGACGGGCCAGCCGTCGGCGGTCGGTCCGCTGCCGGCGAACCCGAGGAACACCAGCGCGGGCACGATCACGCCGCCGAGCGCCGCGATCGCCGGCAGCGCCGCCTTCGAGAAGCTGTTGAGCTCGCCGATCACGAGCTCGCGTCGCAGCTCGACCGCGACGATGAAGAAGAAGACGGCGAGCAGACCGTCGCTGATCCAGTGCCCCACCGAGAGCTTCAGCGGCGTGAACGGCACCTGCAGGTAGGCGTGCTTCAGGTCGATGAGCGCGGGACCGAACGCGAGGTTCGCCAGCACCAGGCCGAGCACGGCGGCGGACAGCAGGAGCGACGCGGAGACGCGCTCGGAGCGGAGGATGTTCATGGCACCTCTGACGGGGTCGGGGACGGCGGCGGGGCCGTGCGGAGACAGCGACGACGCGCGACGCGTCGGCCGACCAGACTTCCCGGCACTCCTGCCGTCGAGTCTATCGGGCGCCCCGGTTAGGCTCGCAGCGACGGATCGGGCACGGCCCGGTGAGGGATGGTGGTCATGACGCGAGCGAGCGGCGGGCACGGTGCGGGGGAGCGGGCGACGACGGATGACGCGGCCGCGGCATCCGCCCCCGGAGACGGGCTGCTCGGACTCGTGGCCATGGTCGGCCGCCTGCGCGGCCCAGGCGGGTGCCCGTGGGACGCGGAGCAGACCCACGAGTCGCTCGTGCAGTACCTCGTCGAGGAGTGCTGGGAGCTCATCGACGCGATCGAGTCGGGCAGCCGCGAGGAGATGATCGAGGAACTCGGCGACGTGCTCTACCAGGTGCTGTTCCACGCCGACCTCGCCGCCCACACCCCGGGCGAGGACTACGACATCGACGACGTCGCGCGGCACATGACGGCGAAGATGGTCGCGCGCCATCCGCATGTGTTCGGCGACCGGGAGGCCGAGACGGCGGCCGACGTCGTCGCGTTCTGGGACGACCTGAAGGCGAGCGAGAAGCCGCACCGCACGAGCGTGCTCGACGGCGTGCCGCAGGGCATGCCCGCGCTCGCGCTCGCGCAGAAGCTGCTCGGCAAGGCCGAGAAGGTCGGCGTGACGAGGGCGGCGACGGATGCCGCGTCCGCGCCCGCCTCGGAGGCCGAGCTCGGCGACACGCTCATGGCGCTCGTCGCCTCTGCCCGGGCGCAGGGGTTCGACGCCGAACGCGCGCTCCGCGGCGCCATCCGCTCGATGCAGGACGACGTGCGCGCCGCCGAGGCCTGAGCGCGGACCGACGCGACAGCCCCGCCGCGGCCGGGCGGCGTTCGGCCGCGGCATCCGCTGCTGGAAGAATGGAGCGCATGGCCCAGACCGTGACGCCCCCGCGCGGCATGCGCGACTTCCTGCCCGCCGAGAAGGCCCGCCGCGAGCACGCCCTCGCGGTGATCCGCGGGGTCTACGCGGCGCACGGGTTCGACGAGATCGAGACGCCGGTGATGGAGGACTCGGCCCGACTGCACGCGGGGCTCGGCGGCGACAACGAGAAGCTGGCGTTCGCCGTCATGCGTCGCGGCCTCACGCCGGACGACCTCGCGGCGGCCGCCGAGTCGGGCGACGCGCTCTCGCTCGCCGACCTGGGCCTGCGCTACGACCTCACCGTGCCGCTCGCCCGGTTCTACGCGACCCACCGGGCCGCGCTGCCGCCGGTGTTCCGCGCCATCCAGATCGCGCCGGTGTGGCGGGCCGAGCGGCCGCAGAAGGGCCGCTACCGCCAGTTCGTGCAGTGCGACATCGACATCATCGGCGAGGCCGGGCCGCTCGCCGAGCTCGAACTGCTCACCGCGACGGTGGGCGCGCTCGACGCGCTCGGGCTCGAGGGGTGCCGCATCCGCCTGAACGACCGGCGCATCCTCGCCGGCATCCTCCGCTCGTGGGGCGTGCCCGACGAGCTGCGCGAGCGCGCGCTGATCACGATCGACAAGCTCGACAAGATCGGGCCGGACGGCGTGGCGGCCGAGCTCGCGACGCTGGGCGTCGAGAAGGCGGACGTCGCCGACGAGCTGCGCCAGCTCGCGACGGCGGACTGGCACCTGGCGGACGGAGTCGTGCCGCCGCCGGCCTGGCTCGACCTCGACGCGTACCGCGAGCTCATGGCGCTGCGCGACGCGGTACCCGGCACGGCCGTCGACTTCGACCCGACGCTCGTGCGCGGCATGGGCTACTACACCGGCACGATCTTCGAGATCGCGCACACCGACCATGGCTACTCGCTCGGCGGCGGCGGGCGCTACGACCACATGATCGGCCGCTTCCTCGGCCACGAGGTGCCCGCGTGCGGGTTCTCGATCGGGTTCGAGCGGATCGTCGACCTGCTCGCCGTGCGCGACGAGGGACGCCCGCGCTCTGTGGTGCTCGTGCACGACCGCGACG
The DNA here is from genome assembly GCF_052805135.1 of Agromyces arachidis. Classification (NCBI taxonomy): domain Bacteria; kingdom Bacillati; phylum Actinomycetota; class Actinomycetes; order Micrococcales; family Microbacteriaceae; genus Agromyces; species Agromyces arachidis. Next base: position 5,727 of record NZ_JBRBDK010000012.1, on the reverse strand, counting down.
TCGCACCCGCGGCGCTGCTCGCGCTCAAGCACGAGCTCGTGGCATCCGGCATGCGGGTGCGCTTCGAGCGGCGCGCGAAGAACACCCGGGCGCTGCTCGAGCGCGTGACGGCGGACGGCTTCGACGCCTGGGCGACCGTGACGGCCGACACGACGGATGCGGCGTCGCTGGAGTTCCGCGAGCTCGCCCCCGCCTGACCCGGGAACCGCCCGAGACGGATCGGCGGGCGGCCTCGGATGACAGAGGCGAGGCGGCCTCGGATCGAGGGTCCTAGACTGTGGGGCGGGCCACGACGGAGTCGTCCACGCACACCCCCATCACAGAGGAGTTCACTGTGGCATTCATCGAAGCTGTCGGCGCGCGGGAGATCCTGGACTCGCGCGGCAACCCCACCGTCGAGGTCGAGGTCCTGCTCGACGACGGAACGGTCTCGCGGGCGGCCGTGCCCTCGGGCGCGTCGACCGGCGCGTTCGAGGCGTACGAGCTCCGCGACGGCGACGCGGACCGCTATCTCGGCAAGGGCGTGCAGAAGGCGGTGGACGCCGTGCTCGACGAGCTCGGGCCGGCCATCGAGGACCTCGACGTCAGCGACCAGCGCGTCATCGACGCGACGCTGATCGAGGCCGACGGCAGCGACAACAAGGGCCGCCTCGGCGCGAACGCGATCCTCGGCGTGAGCCTCGCCGTCGCGAAGGCCGCCGCGGACTCGGCCGACCTGCCCCTGTTCCGCTACCTCGGCGGACCCAACGCGCACGTGCTCCCCGTGCCGATGATGAACATCATCAACGGCGGCGCCCACGCCGACACCGGCGTCGACATCCAGGAGTTCATGATCCTGCCCGTCGGGGCCGACACCTACTCCGAGGGGCTCCGCTGGGGCGTCGAGACCTACCACGCGCTGAAGAGCCTGCTGAAGTCGAAGGGGCTCTCGACCGGGCTCGGCGACGAGGGCGGCTTCGCCCCCGATCTCGCCAACAACCGCGCCGCGCTCGACCTGATCGCCGAGGCGATCGGGAAGGCCGGGTTCACCCTCGGCACCGACATCGCGCTCGGCCTCGACGTGGCCTCCACCGAGTTCTTCGAGAACGGCGTCTACCGCTTCGAGGGCCAGGAGCGCTCCGCCTCCGACATGAACGCCTACTACGCCGAGCTCGCCGCCGCGTACCCGCTGGTGTCGATCGAGGATCCGCTCGCCGAGGACGACTGGGACGGCTGGGCCGAACTCACCTCGTCGCTCGGCACGAAGGTCCAGCTCGTGGGCGACGACCTGTTCGTCACGAACCCGAAGCGACTGGCCGACGGCATCTCGCGGCACGTGGGCAACTCGATCCTGGTCAAGGTGAACCAGATCGGCACGCTCACCGAGACGCTCGACGCCGTCAAGATGGCGCAGCGCGCCGGCTACACCGCGGTGCTCTCGCACCGCTCCGGCGAGACCGAGGACACGACCATCGCCGACCTCGCCGTCGCGACGGACTGCGGCCAGATCAAGACGGGCGCGCCCGCCCGGTCCGAGCGGGTCGCCAAGTACAATCAGCTTCTGAGGATCGAAGAAGAGCTCGGCGAGGCCGCGGAGTACGCGGGCCGCTCGGCATTCCCGCGCTTCACGGCGTAACGCGTCCGCGAGACGAACGACGGGAGCGGCCGGACGGCCGCTCCCGTCGGTGCGTTCCCGGGCCACGAGAGGAGGGGCGACGATGAACGCTGCACGCCGTCCGACCCCTCCGAGGTCCCGGAACGGATCCCCGAAGCCGGCGGCGCCGACCGCCGAGCAGGCCCCCTCCGCGTCGAGGGCGAAGCCGACTGCCGGGTCCGCCGCCTCGGCATCCGGCGGCACGAGGCCGGCTCCGCCGCCCAAGGCGTCCAGGCCGGGCGCCAAGGCCGGATCGCGCCAGTCGATCCGGCAGGTGAGCGCCGACTGGCTGGCCGGCATCCGCTTCTCGGGCTTCTCGATCATCATGATGGGCGTGCTCGTGCTCGCCGTCGTCGTGCTCGCGCCGAGCATCGCCGCGTACGCGGAGCAGCGGCAGCAGATCGCCGAGCTCAAGGCCGATGTCGCCCTGCAGGAGGCCGAGGTCGCCCGCCTCACCGAGCAGCGCGAACGCTGGAACGACGAGACCTACATCGTCACGCAGGCGCGCGAACGCCTGTACTACGTCCTTCCCGGCGAGGTCAGCTACCTCGTCATCGACGATCGCTCGCCCGAGACGCTCGCCAATGCCGACCGCGCGGTCTCGCGCGAGGTCACCGAGCAGCGCGGCGACTGGATGCAGACGATGCTGCGATCGGTGATGACCGCGGGGCTCGCGCCCGCGCCATCCGATGCACCGGCCGGGACCGAACCGGTCGAGCCGGCGCCCGCCGGCACCGACCAGCCCGATGACGAGGGGACCCGATGACCCGCCCGCCGTTCCCCCCGGTCTCGGAGCGCGACCTGCGCATCGTCTCGGCACAGCTCGGCCGACCCGCTCGTGACGTCGTCGGCATCGCCGCGCGCTGCGTGTGCGGCGCGCCCACGGTCGTGTCGACCCGGCCCCGGCTGGCCGACGGGACGCCGTTCCCGACGTTCTACTACCTCACGCATCCGGTGGCCACGGCGTCGATGTCCTTCCTCGAGGCGGCGCAGGCGATGGTCGAGTTCACCGACCTGCTCGAGCACGACGCCGACATCGCCGCCGCGTACCGTGCGGCGCACGAGCAGTACCTCGCCGACCGCGAGTCGTTCGGCACCGTGCCCGAGATCGCGGGCGTCTCGGCCGGCGGCATGCCCACGCGCGTGAAGTGCCTGCACGCCCTGGCGGGCCACGCGCTCGCCGCCGGACCGGGCGTGAACCCCATCGGCGACCTCGCGCTCGAGCGCTCCAGCTGGTCGCCCGACGTGTGCCGCTGCCCCGACTACGGCGTCGACGACGTCGACGACGGCACGGGAGCCGGGGGCGCGCCGTGAGCACGGCGACCCACGATCCGCGGCGCCGCCGCCGCGCCGGCTGGCGTGCCGGGCTGACCGTCGCGCTCGCCGCCGCCCTGGCCGTGGGCGGGGCCTCGCCGGCCAGTGCCGACACCGTCCGCGACCTCGAGTACTGGCTGGCCGACTACGGCTTCACGCAGGCGTGGACCATGTCGCGCGGCGAGGGGGTGACCGTCGCGGTCATCGACACGGGCGTCAACGGCGACGTGGCCGAACTGCGCGGGGTCGTGGTGGGCGGCACCGACGCGTCGGGGATCGGCTCGCCCGACGGCCAGACGCCGGTCGGCGAGGAGAGCGACCACGGCACCCTCGTGGCGTCGCTGCTCGCCGGTCGTGGCACGGGCGAGGGCAACGGCGTGATCGGCGTGGCTCCGGACGCCGAGCTGCTCACGGCCTCCGTCGCCTTCGGCGCGGACTCCGGGTCCGAGAGGACCAACGACGAGCAGATCGCCGAGGCGGTGCGCTGGGCGGTCGACAACGGAGCCGACGTGATCAACATGTCGCTCACCCGCAACACGAGCGACTGGCCCGAGAGCTGGGACGACGCGTTCCTCTACGCGTTCGAGAACGACGTCGTGGTGGTCGCCGCCGCGGGCAACCGCGGCTCCGGCACCACGCAGGTCGGTGCGCCCGCGACCATCCCCGGCGTCCTGACCGTGGCGGGGGTCGACCGTGACCAGAACGCGAGCTTCGACGCCAGCTCGCAGGGCATCACGATCGCGGTGGCGGCACCGAGCGAGGACCTCGTCGGCGTGCTCCCGGACGGCGGCTACGTGCAGTGGTCGGGCACGTCGGCCGCCGCCCCGCTCGTCTCGGGCCTCGTGGCGCTCGTGCGCGCCGAGTTCCCGGACCTGGATGCCGCGAACGTCATCAACCGCGTCATCCGCACCGCCGACCCGAAGGGCGAGGACGTTCCGAGCCCGCTCTACGGCTACGGCATCATCGACCCCGTCGAGGCGCTGACGGCCGAGGTCGAGGCGGTCGAGGCGAACCCGCTCGGCAGCCTGGAGGACTGGATCCGCGTGCACCGTCGCGCCGACGTGAGCCAGCCCGACGGGTCCGGTACCGGCGACGACTCGGCGATCGTGCCGATCGCGGACCCGCCCCCGCCGCGGTCCGAGAGCGCCAAGACGCTGCTGCCCACGCCGTGGACGCTCGCCTATATCACGGTCCCGCTCTCACTGGTCGCCGGGTTTGGTACGCTAGCAGCGCTGTTGGGCATCGGCGCCACTCGGCAGATCAGGCGGGCTGAGCGCATCCGCGCCCAGTGATCGCACCCCCACATCACTACCAAGGAGTCCATTCACCGTGCCCAAGATCCTCATCGTCGGTGGCGGCTACGCAGGCTTCTACACGGCATGGAAGCTCGAGAAGTGGCTTCGCCCCGGCGAGGCCGAGGTGACGGTCGTCGACCCCCTCCCGTACATGACGTACCAGCCGTTCCTCCCCGAGGTGGCGGCCGGGTCGATCGAGCCGCGCCACTCCGTCGTGTCGCTGCGCCGTCACCTGAAGAAGACCGACGTCATCACCGCCAAGGTCACCGGCATCGACCACGCCTCGAAGACCGCGACGATCACGCCCGAGGTCGGCGAGCCGTGGCAGTTCGACTACGACGTCGTCGTGGTCACCGGCGGCGCCGTGTCGCGCACGTTCCCCATCCCGGGCATCGCCGACCAGGCGATCGGCCTGAAGACCATCGAGGAGGCCGTCGCGATCCGCGACCGCCTGCTCACCAACTTCGACAAGGCCGCGACCCTGCCCGCCGGTCCCGAGCGCGACCGCCTGCTGACCTTCGTGGTCGTCGGCGGCGGGTTCGCCGGCATCGAGGCGTTCGCCGAGCTGCGCTCGTTCGCGAGCTCGCTGCTGAAGTTCTACCCGCAGCTGAGCTTCGACGACACCCACTTCCACCTCATCGAGGCGATGGGCCGCATCATGCCCGAGGTGTCGCTGCCGACCAGCCACTGGGTCATCAAGCACCTCGCCCAGCGGGGCGCAGAGATCCACCTCGACACGCAGCTCACGAGCGCGGTCGACGGCCGCATCGAGCTCTCCACGGGCGAGACGTTCGAGTCCGACCTCATCGTGTGGACCGCGGGCGTCATGGCGAACCCGCAGATCGTCCGCACGAGCGACCTCCCGGTCGAGGAGCGCGGGCGCATCATGGCGCGCCCCGACCTCCGCGTGGGCGACGAGGACGACATCGTGCCCGACGCCTGGGCCGCCGGCGACATCGCCGCCGTCCCCGACCTGTCGGGCGGCGGCGTCGGCGGCTACTGCGTGCCGAACGCCCAGCACGCCGTGCGCCAGGGCAAGCTCCTCGCGAAGAACATCGTCGCGGTGCTTCGCGGCGAGGAGCCGAAGGAGTACTTCCACAAGAACCTCGGCGCCGTCGCCGGCCTCGGCATCGGCTCGGGTGCGTTCCAGTCCGGGAAGATCGCCATCACCGGCCTGCTCGCCTGGTTCGCCCACCGCGGCTACCACGGCCTCGCGATGCCCACGTGGGAGCGGAAGCTCCGCGTGTTCTGGGGCTGGTGGAACAACTTCTGGCTCGGTCGCGACATCGTCTCGCTCGCCGCGGTGCAGCAGCCGCGCGCAGTGTTCGAGCAGTTCGCCGCCCGCCCGAAGCCGGCGGTCGAGTCGGCGCCGTCGAAGCCCGTCGAGTCCGCCGCCAAGGGCGCCAAGAAGGCACCGGCGAAGGCCGTCGCGGCGAAGTAGTCGCCCTATGCTGTGACGCGGTGCCGGCCGTTCGGCCGGCACCG
>NZ_JBRBDK010000011.1:0-58216 GCF_052805135.1 Agromyces arachidis | reverse complement strand
GGCGGGGTGGGAGGGGGGTTGGGGTGGGGTCTGGTGTTAGACGGCCGACCCCCCCCCGACGGGATCAGTACCGGTCGACGGCCGGCGGGTCGCGGAACTCGAGCACGGTGCCCGCGGTGGCCTCCCAGGCCTCCTCGTAGCGTCCGTCCTCGTACGCCGCCTCGAGGACGTCGTTGATGAAGTCCCGGAACTCGTCATCGCCCTTCATCAGGCCGATGCCGTAGGGCTCCTCGGTGAAGGGGTCGCCGACCACCTTGAACTCGCCGGGGTTCTGGTCGACCAGGCCCGCGAGGATCACGTTGTCGGTCGACACCGCGACGGCCTGGCCGCTGCGGAGCGGCTCGAGGCAGTTGCTGTAGGTGTCGGTCTCGATCACCTCGGCACCCAGGTCGCGGAGGTTCTGGGCCGGGGTCGAGCCGCTCACCGAGCAGACCGGCTGTCCGACGAGGTCCTCCTCGGACTGGATGTCCTCGTTGCTCTCGAGGACCAGGATCGACTGGCCCGCCTCGAAGTACGGCCCGGCGAAGTCGACGACCTGCTTGCGGTCGTCGTTGATCGTGTAGGTCGCGACGACGAAGTCGACCTCGCCGTTCTCGATGAACGGCTCGCGGTTGGCCGAGACCGTCTCGACCCACTCGATGTCCTCGGGCGCGATGCCGAGCTCGCCGGCGATGATCTTCGCGATCTCGACGTCGAACCCGACGGGCACGCCGTCGGGACCGACGAGGCCGAACAGCGGCTGGTCGAACTTCGTGCCGATCGTGACCGTGCCCGCCTCGGCGAGATCGGCCATCGTCGTGCCCTCCTCGAACTCGGGGGCCTCCTCGACGGTGGGCTCCTCGGCCGCGTCGTCGCCGCCGCCGGCGCAGCCGGTGAACAGGAGTGCGCTCGCGGCGGCCGCCGCGACGAGTGCGATTCTGCTGCGTCTCATGTCGTGCCTCATCTCTCGTGGTTCGTTCGGGTTCCCCGCAGCTCGTGGCCGCGGAGGTCTAGTGCTCGAGGATCTTCGACAGGAAGTCCTTCGCGCGGTCGGTCTTGGGGTGGTCGAAGAACTCGGCCGGGGTCGCCTCCTCGACGATCTTCCCGTCGGACATGAAGAGCACGCGGTCGGCCGCCTTGCGGGCGAATCCCATCTCGTGGGTGACGGCGATCATCGTCATGCCCTGCTCGGCCAGGCCGACCATCACGTCGAGCACCTCGTTGATCATCTCGGGGTCGAGCGCGCTCGTGGGCTCGTCGAGCAGGATGAGCTTGGGGTTCATCGCCAACGACCGGGCGATCGCGACGCGCTGCTGCTGCCCTCCGGAGAGCTGCGCCGGCATCTTCTGCGCCTGGTTCGCCACGCCCACTCGCTCCAGGAGTTCCATGGCCTTCGCCTCGGCCTCCTTGCGCGGCACCTTCCTGACCCGGATCGGCGCCAGCGTCACGTTCTCGAGCACCGTCTTGTGGGCGAAGAGGTTGAACGACTGGAAGACCATGCCCACGTCGGCGCGCAGCTTCGCCAGCCCCGCGCCCTCTTCGGGCAGCTTCTCACCGTCGATCGTGATCGTGCCGGAGTCGATCGTCTCGAGCCGGTTGATGGCACGGCAGAGCGTGGACTTGCCCGAGCCCGACGGCCCGATCACGACGACGACCTCGCCGCGGTTGACGACCGTGTTGATGTCGTTGAGCACGTGGAGGTCGCCGAAGTGCTTGTCGACGTGGTCGATCACCACGAGCGGTTCGCCGCGGCGGACCGAGATGTTCGACGTGGGCGGAGCGGTGTCGGCCGGAGGCATACCCCTCAAACTAGGGCTCGGCGCCGTCCCGCGGCCACCCGCACGCCGGGGGGTTTACCGTTTCGTGACCTAGACGTCGCGCTGGGCGAAGGCGCTCTCGTAGAGGCAGACGGCGGCCGCCGTCGCGAGGTTCATCGACTCCGCGTTGCCGTAGATGGGCACGGTCACCACGCGGTCCGCGAGCTCCAGCTTCTCGTCGGGCAGCCCGCGCGCCTCGTTGCCGAAGAGCCACGCCGTCGGTCGCTCGAGCAGCCCCTCGCGGCGCGCGGCCAGCAGGTCCTCGCCCTTCACGTCGGCCGCGAGGACGGTGAGCCCGGCTTCGCGGGCGCGCGCCAGCACGTCCTCCAGCTCCGCGCCCACGGCGACGGGAAGGTGGAAGATCGATCCGGTCGACGAGCGGACCACCTTGGGGTTGTACAGGTCGACCGCTCGGCCGGTGAAGACGACGGCGTCGGCGCCCGCGGCATCCGCTGCACGGACGATCGTGCCCGCGTTGCCGGGGTCGCGCACCTCCTCGAGGATGGCCACGAGCGTGGGCTTCGTCGCGAAGACGTCCTTCACCGCGGTCGGGAACTGGTGGCACACGGCCACGAAGCCCTGCGGCGTGACCGTGTCGGCCATCGCGTTCAGCACTTCCTCCGACACGAACTCGACGTCGACGCCCGCATCGATCGCGGTGTCGCCGATGTCGGCGTAGCGTTCGAGCGCGGTCGGAGTGGCGTACAGCTCGACCACGAGCTGCGGGCGGAACGTGAGCGCCTCGGCGACGGCCTGCGGCCCTTCGAGCAGGAACATGCCCGTCTCGACGCGTGCGGGCTTCTTCGCGAGCTTCGCGACGGCCCGCACGCGCGGCGACCTCGGGTTCTCCAGCATGCCGTCAGTCTATTGACCGACGGGGATGGCGCGGCATGGCGCGCCATCCCCCCGACGACGGCGAACGGCCCGGCACCCGCGAAGGGTGCCGGGCCGTTCGGACCGGAGGACGGGGCTACGCCGCGTCCTTCGGAGCGTTCACGTCGCTCGGGAGCGCCTGCTTGGCGGACTCGACGAGGGCGGCGAACGTCGCGGGCTCGTGGACCGCGAGGTCCGCGAGGATGCGGCGGTCGACCTCGATGCCGGCCAGGCCGAGGCCCTGGATGAGGCGGTTGTAGGTCATGCCGTTCTGGCGCGCGGCCGCGTTGATCCGCTGGATCCAGAGGCGACGGAAGTCGCCCTTCTTGGCACGACGGTCGTTGTACGAGTAGACGAGGGAGTGGGTGACCTGCTCCTTCGCCTTGCGGTAGAGGCGCGACCGCTGACCGCGGTAGCCCTCGGCGCGCTCGAGGATGACCCGACGCTTCTTGTGGGCGTTGACCGCCCGCTTCACTCTTGCCATTGCTCTGTTACTTCCTTATCGGGTCTCGTCGCTCAGCGACCGAGCAGCTTCTTGATGACCTTGGTGTCGGGCGCCGAGGCGACCTTGTCCTGGTTCAGACGGCGGGTGCGCACCGAGGACTTGCCCTCGAGGTTGTGACGCATACCGGCCTGCTGCTTCTTGATCTTGCCGCTGCCGGTGACCTTGAAGCGCTTCTTGGACCCGGAGTGGGTCTTCTGCTTCGGCATCTCGTGTTTCTCCTTGGTTCTGCCGCCACTCGGGGATGGCGGACGTCGTACTGGCCTAGGCCTCGGTGGCCTCGGCCGACTGCGACTGGTCGCCCTCGGCCTCGGCCGGGGGGCGCTGCTTCGCCGCAGCACGCTGTGCGTTCGCCTCGGCCTTGGCCTCGGACTTGTTCTTCAGCGGAGCGATGACCATCACCATGTTCCGGCCGTCGATCGTGGGGTTGTGCTCGACCGTGCCGAACTCGGCCACGTCCTCCGCGAAGCGCTGCAGGAGGCGGACGCCCATCTCGGGACGCGACTGCTCGCGACCCCGGAACAGGATCATCGCCTTCACCTTGTCGCCGGCCTTCAGGAAGCCGACGGCGCGCTTCATCTTGGTCTCGTAGTCGTGCTTGTCGATCTTGAGGCGGAACCGGACCTCCTTGAGGATCGTGTTCGCCTGGTTGCGCCGAGCCTCCTTGGCCTTCTGCGCAGCCTCGTACTTGTACTTGCCGTAGTCCATGATCTTGACGACCGGCGGACGGGAGTTCGGCGCGACCTCGACGAGATCGAGGTCGGCCTCCTGCGCGAGCCGCAGTGCCACCTCGATCTTCACGACGCCGACCTGCTCTCCGCCTGGGCCCACGAGGCGGACCTCGGGGACGCGGATACGGTCATTGGTACGCGGATCGCTGATGCGTGTCTCCTCTACTCGAACTGGTTCCAGCTCCTCGGGAGACGGATGCCGCCCGAGGACGAGAGCGGAAATCCACGCGATGATCCCAGCGGTTCTGCACCGCGGACTCATGCGGCACCCTTGCTACTCCCCCGCCGGAGCGGGGAAGCGGAGTGCGAACGACCCGGTAACCTTGATGAAGCGGTATGCGCGGGTGGGAGTCTCTCCACTTTCGTACCGGGGACTGGCCCCGGAGCCCGCAGTAGTCTAGCAGAGGAATCCCCCGGTGACCGACACTTCGCCCGAGCCCACGCCTGCGCCCGAGCACGCCCCCGCCGACGACCAGGGCGACGCGGTCGCCGGCGCGACGCGCGACATCGCCGAGGTGCCCGCCGTCGAGGTCATCACGACCGCGTCGGTGCACCTGATGAGCGCGGCGGCCGTGAAGGTCGGGCTCGCGGACGACCCGGCGTCGCAGACCGACCTCGACGAGGCTCGGAAGCTCATCAACGCGCTCGCCGGCCTGATCACCGCGGGCGCACCGGAGATCAGCGACATGCACGCCCGCTCGCTCCGCGACGGCCTCCGCTCGCTGCAGCTCGCGTTCCGCGAGGCCTCGTCCATCCCCGACCCGATCGGCAAGGGGCCGGGCGAGAAGTGGACCGGCCCGGTCACCTGACCGAACGCCGGCCGGTGCGTCGCTCACGGCTGGCAGTGCGGACACCAGTAGGTCTCGCGCAGTTCGACGTCGTTGCGGCCGAATCGCCCGTGCGCGATGCGCGTCCCGCACCGACGGCACGGCTCGCCCTCGCGACCGTAGACCCACAGTCGGCGCCCCGGGCGCGTATCGCCCGTCGTGGTGCGCTCGAGCCGGTCGCGGTTGGCGAAGATGACCCGGCGGGCGAGGTCGATCGTCGGCGCGAGGTCGACCTCGCCGATCGGCCGGTCGGGGCGGATGCCGCGCAGGAAGCACACCTCGTTGACCAGGACGTTGCCGAGGCCGGCGAGGTTGCGCTGGTCGGCCAGTGCGACGACGGCGGGCACGTCGGGGGCGGCGGCGAGGCGGCGGCCGGCTTCCGCCGCATCCCAGTCCGGGCCGAGCAGGTCGGGACCCAGGTAGCCCATGCGCTCGGCTTCCTCGGAAGCGGCGAAGACCTCGACGAGGCCGAGATCGAAGCCGACCGCGGTGGCCTCCGCGGTCTCGACGATCGCCCGGGCCCGGTACGCCGGGCGTGGCCACTTCTGGCCGGGCCGGAGCACGCGCCACTCCCCCTCCATCTTGAGGTGGGTGTGCAGCACCGCGTCGCCGATGCGCATCAGCAGGTGCTTGCCTCGGCTTCCCACCGAGTGGATGGCGTCGCCGGCGAAGTCGACGGTCGCGAAGGCGGGCACGCGCAGGTCGCTCCGGGTGACCACGCGCCCGGCCAGCGCGGCATCGAGCCGCTTCGCGGCACGGAAGACGGTGTCGCCCTCGGGCACGGCCTCAGCTCCTCGACTCGAACCGGAGCCCCTGCGGCGACTCCCGGAATCCGGCGGCGCGCAGCGGCGCGTCGAGCACCGACCCGTGGACGCCGTCGCCGTTGACCGACTCGACCCGGAACCGCGCTCCACGGCCTCGGGCCAGCGCTGCGGCGAGGGCGGAGGCGCCCGCCGCGAGCACCTCGGGGTCGTCGGTGAAGACGAGGGCCGTCCGTCCGCCGCGTTCGAGGTAGAACGCTGCCTCGCCGTCGACGATGGCGACGAGCGCCCCGCCCTTGCGGGCGGGCCGATGGGTGAGCTCCGCCGTCGGCTCCGGCCAGTCGAGCGCGGCGCCGAACGGATTGGCCGGGTCGGTCGCCGCCAGCACGAACGCACCTCCCGACGGCGCCTGGCGCAGCCGGTCGACTGCGGCGCTCGTGGCGAACTGCGCCCCACCCTGGCCGTCGACGAAGTACCCGCGGCGAACCCGGCCCGACTCCTCGAAACCCGCGAGCGTCCGGTAGGCCAGCGCGAAGCCCCCGAGCAGGTCCTCCGCCATCACTGAGCCGCGGGTCACGACGCCGTAGCGCTCGAGCAGGGTCTCCCCGAGCGCGTGGGCGCGGGGGGTCGCCGCATCGCTCGGCATCGGGAGCACCGACCAGCGGCCGGCGGCGCGGGGCGGGGCGGCGCGAGGGGCGCGAGCACCCTCCGCCGCGGCCGCCGCCGCGGCGAGCGCCCGTCGCGACACCGCTCGGCCTCGGACTCGCGCCCGGGGCGCCGCGGCCTTCGTCTTGTGCGCGCCGCCTCCCGCGAGCAGGCCCCGGACCGGCGCGAAGGTGTCGTTGGTCACGAGCCCGCCCCACACGAGCCGCCAGAGCGCGTCGAGCACGGCGCGGTCGTCGGTGCCGCCGACGGCGTCGACGAGTTGCCGGAAGAAGAACGCGCCGCCGCCGCCGAGGACCGCGAGCAGCTCGGTCTCGAGCGCGTCGAGCGGTTGATCGACCGCCGCCGGCATGGTCAGCTTCGCGGTGTCGGCCAGGTGGAGGCTGATCCAGACGTCGTCTCCTGAGAGCGGCCCGCGACCGACCCAGAGCACCTCGCCGTTCGCGGTGAGCTCGTCGAGCATCTCGGGGCGGTAGTCGCCGACCCGTGCCGGAAGCACGAACGTCTCCCACGCCGACGCCGGGACGGGGACCCCCTCGAGCTGCTCGATGACCGCCGCCACGCCGTCGACGCCCCGCAGTCGACCGCCGACGTGCTGCCAGTCGGGCAGGAACCGCGCGAACTCCCGAGGAGCGACGGGTTCGACCTCCTCCCGCAACGCCGCCAGTGAGCGTCGGCGCAGCCGGCGGAGGACTTCGGCGTCGCACCACTCGGCACCGCTGCCGTGCGGTAGGAACGCCCCCTCGACCAGCCGGCGGTCGCTGGCGAGGCGCGCGAGCGCGGCCTGGGCGATCGCCACGCCGATGCCGAAGCGCTCCGCGACGGCAGGGGCGGCGAACGGGCCGTGCGTACGGGCGTATCGGCTCACGAGGTCGCCGAGCGGGTCGCCGACCGACTCGCCGAACACCTCGGGGAGCCCGGGCGGGATCGGCACGCCGAGCGCGTCGCGGAGTCGGCTCAGGTCCTCGACGGCCACGAACCAGTCGCTCCCCGCGAACCGGACCGCGGCGGCGCGGCGTGCGGCGACGAGCTCGCCGACCGAGGCGGCGACATCGGTCTGGGAGTCGACGCGCTCGCCGAGCTCGTGCGCCGTCAACGGGCCGAGCTCCCGCAGCAGGTCGGCCACGCCCTCGGCGCCGTCGGCGCGCCGGTCGGGGTGCGTGCGCTGCAGCATCCGCTCGACCTCGTCGACGATCGCGGGGTCGAGCAGTTCGCGCAGCTCGACCGTGCCGAGGAGTTCGGCGAGCAGCCCCGGGTCGAGCGAGAGCGCGGCGGCGCGCCGCTCGGCCAGCGGGGCGTCGCCCTCGTACATGAACGCGCCGACGTACCCGAAGAGCAGGCTCGCCGCGAAGGGGCTCGCCGTGTCGGTCGCGACGTCGACGAACCTGACGCGACGCGCGCGGATGCGCTCGGCGATCGCCGTGAGCGCGGGCAGGTCGTACACGTCCTGCAGGCATTCCCGGACGGCCTCGAGCACGATCGGGAAGTCGGGGAAGTCGCGCGCGACCTCGAGCAGCTGCGACGCCTTCTGCCGCTGCTGCCAGAGCGGCGACCGCCGGCCGGGGTTCTGCCGCGGCAGCAGGAGCGCTCGGGCCGCGCACTCCCGGAACCGGGAGGCGAACAGCGCCGAGTCGCCGACCCGCTCCGTCGCGAGCTGCGCGAGCTCGGCGGGCTCGAAGTCGAACAGCTCGCTGCCGGGCGGGTCGTCGGCGGTGTCGGGCAGCCGCAGCACGATGCCGTCGTCGCTCGCGACCGCATGCGACTCGACGCCGAGGCGCTCCCGGATCCGCGCGTCGACCGCCAGCGCCCAGGGCGCGTGGACCCGCATGCCGTACGGCGAGTGCAGCACGATGCGCCAGTCCCCCAGCTCGTCGCGGAACCGCTCGACGACCAGGTTCTGGTCGTCGGGCACGATGCGCGTGGCGTCGCGCTGGTCGCCGATGAACCGCACGAGGTTCGCGCCGGCGCGTTCGTCGAGCCCTGCGGCGGTGCAGCGCTCGAGCGCTGCGGGCGGTTCCGCGCCGGCGAGCTCGCCGATGAACCCGCCGATCGCCTCGCCGAGCTCGGCCGGCCGGCCGATGCCGTCACCCTTCCAGAACGGGAGACGCCCGGGTTCGCCGAACGCCGGCGAGACGAGGACGCGGTCGTGCGTGATCTCCTGGATGCGCCAGCTGGTGGCGCCGAGGGCGAACACGTCGCCGACCCGGGACTCGTAGACCATCTCCTCGTCGAGTTCGCCGACCCTGCGGCCGGGACCGGCATCGCCGATCATGAAGACGCCGAACAGCCCGCGGTCCGGGATGGTGCCGCCCGACGTGACCGCGAGGCGCTGGGCGCCGCGGCGACCGGTGATCGTACCCGCATCGCGGTCCCACACGATGCGGGGCCGGAGCTCGCCGAACCGATCGGACGGATAGCGGCCCGCGAGCAGGTCGAGCGTCGCGTCGAACGCCGAGCGCGGCAGGGTGTGGAACGGCGCCGCACGCCGGACGACGTCGAACCAGTGCTCCACCTCCCACTCGTCGACCGCCGAGGCCGCGACCGTCTGCTGCGCGAGCACGTCGAGCGGGTTGGCCGGGATCCGCAGCGGCTCGATGCCGCCGGCGACCATGCGCTCGGCGACGACCGCCGAGTGCAGCAGGTCGGCCCGGTGCTTCGGGAACATCACGCCCTTGGAGACCTCGCCGACCTGGTGCCCGGCGCGGCCGATGCGCTGCAGCCCGCTCGCGACGGATGGCGGCGACTCGACCTGCATGACGAGGTCGACCGCGCCCATGTCGATGCCGAGCTCGAGGCTCGAGGTCGCCACGACGCACTTGAGCCGGCCGGCCTTCAAGTCGGCCTCGACGAGCGCGCGCTCCTCCTTGCTCACCGAACCGTGATGGGATCGGGCGATCACGGGCTCGGCGCCGGCGGTGATCCCGGATGCGCCGGCGAGCTCGGCGGGAGGGCGCCGGGGTGCGACCGGCGCCGCGCCGCCCGAGGCGCCGGGCGTCGCGGAGGCCGACACCGCCTCGAGCTCGGACTCGGCGGTCGACTCATCGGGCGGCGCGTTCCGCTCGGCCCAGAGCTCGTTCAGCCGCGCGGTGAGCCGCTCCGCCAGGCGCCGCGAGTTCGCGAACACGATCGTGGAGCGGTGCGCGAGCACCTCGTCGAGGATGGCCTCCTCGACGTGCGGCCACACGGATCCGCCGGTGTCTCCGGACAGGTCGGCGAGGTCGTCGACCGGAACGGTCACGCGCAGGTCGAACCGCTTGCCGGATGGCGGCGCGACGATCGTCACCGGGCGGGTGCCCGAGAGGAACCGTGCGACCTCCTCATGGGGCCGCACCGTCGCCGAGAGCCCGATGCGCTGGACCGGTGCGGCGACCAGCTCGTCGAGCCGCTCGAGCGACAGCGCGAGGTGCGCGCCGCGCTTGCCGCCCGCCAGCGCGTGGATCTCGTCGACGATGACCGTCTCGACTCCGGCGAGGGTCTCGCGGGCCTGCGACGTGAGCATCAGGAAGAGCGACTCGGGCGTCGTGATCAGGATGTCGGGCGGCCGCTTGACGAGCGCACGCCGATCGGTGGGCGACGTGTCGCCGGACCGCACGCCGACGGTCACCTCGGGGACCGACGCCCCCGTCGCCGCCGCCGTCCGCGCGATGCCGATGAGCGGCGCGCGCAGGTTCCGCTCGACGTCGACGCCGAGGGCCTTGAGTGGCGAGATGTACACCACCCGGGTCCCGCGCTGGGCGGCGTCGCCCACCTCGCCCGTCGCCGGATCGGCCAGGGCGGCGGGTGCGTGGTGGAGCCGGTCGATCGCCGACAGGAACGCGGCGAGGGTCTTCCCGGAGCCGGTCGGCGCCACCACCAGCGCGTGCTCGCCGCGCGCGATGGCCCGCCAGGCCGCCTCCTGCACGGCGGTGGGCTCGCGGAAGGACTCGGTGAACCACGCCCGCGTCGCGGGCGCGAACTCGTCGAGCGCGCCGGTCATCCTCCCATTCAAACGGATGCCGCCGACATCGCCGCCGGACCGCGCTCAGGGTTCGGCGCGCACGGCGCGGAGTGCGCGCTCGACCGCCTCGACCGTGCGGTGCGCCTGCGCCGCATCCGTCCCCCAGTTGCTCACGGAGAAGCGGACGACCGCGCGGTCGTGCCACCGGGAGGTCATCGCGAGGACCTCGCCGTCGTCCCACAGCCGCGCGCTCAGCGCCTCGGTGGCCGAATCGTCCTCGAGGGCGATGCACACCTGCGTGAACACGACCTCGTTCAGGACCTCGACCCCCGGCAGTGCCGCCACGCCCTCGGCGATGATCCGCGCCGATGAGGCGAGCCGGTCGATGAGGTCCGCCACGCCCTCGCGACCGAGGGTGCGCAGGACCGCCCACGTCGGCACGCCCCGCGCGCGACGCGACAGCTCGGCCACCTTCTCGTGCGGGTCGGCGCCCTCCGCGGTCGCCTGGAGGTAGCTCGCGTGCATGGTCAGCGCATGCCGCATCGCCGCGCCGTCGCGCACCATCGCGATGCCGCAGTCGTACGGGACGTTGAGCGTCTTGTGCGCGTCGGTCGACCAGGAGTCGGCGTCGGCGAGCCCGACGGTGAGCGGCCGGAGGCGCGGCGAGGCCGCCGCCCACAGGCCGAAGGCGCCGTCGACGTGCACCCAGGCGCCCGCCTCGTGCGCGACCCTGCACGCCTCGGCGAACGGATCGAAGGCGCCCGAGTGGATGTTGCCCGCCTGGAGGCAGACCACCGCCGGACCCGAGTCCGCGGCGAGGACCTCGCGGAGGGATTCCGGGACGATCCGTCCCTGCTCGTCGGACGCCGCCGCCACGGGCGCGCCGAGGCCCAGGTATCGGCCGGCGAGGTCGATCGTGCCGTGGCGCTCCGCTCCGACGATGAACCGCACGCGCGGACCGCCCGCCAGCCCGTCGCGCGCGACATCCCAACCGGCGCGACGCAGGACCTCGTCGCGGGCCGCCGCGAGGCAGGCGAACTGCGCGGTCGTCGCCCCGGTCGCGAATCCCACCTCGCTCTCGGCGGGCAGCCCGAGCAGGTCGAGCACCCACGCTGCGGCGAGCTCCTCCACGGCCGCGGTCCCGGGGGTGACGTTCCGCAGTCCGTTGTTCTGGTCCCACGCCGACACGAGCCAGTCGGCGGCGAGCGCGACCGGCTGGGCGCCGCCGATCACCCAGCCGAAGAACCGGGGCGAGCCCATCGCCATGAGCCCCGGCTCGATTCGCTCCGCGAGCCGTTCGATCACCTCGTCGGCGGGCTCGCCGCGATCCGGCAGCTCCCGCCCGAGCGCCTCGGCCACCTCGTCCACCGTGGCGCGCGGCGGGATCGGCCGCTCGGGCAGGGCCTCGAGCCACTTCGCCGCGTGCCTGCGAGCCAGGTCGAGCAGGGCCGGGTCGTGCGGCCGGAGGTCGGGCGCCGAGGGCGCCCCGATCGTCTGATCGGACATCATGCACCTGGATTCCGCGCGGCGTCGCGCAATCCTGATCATGCTCCGTCGCGCGCGCGTGCGTCAAACGCCTCGCTGCGGTGGGCTACGGCGCCGGACAGGTCACGTCGGCCGACGGCACCACCCCGTCGAGGAGGTACTGCTCCACGACGTCGTCCACGCACGCGTCGCCCTTGTTGAAGGCGGTGTGGCCCTCGCCCGTGCGGGTGACCAGCACGCCGCTCTCGAGCTGCGATGCGACCGCGACCGCCCAGGCGTGCGGCGTGGACGGATCGCCCGTGGTCCCGAGGACGAGGATCGGTGCCGCGCCCGGTGCGGTGATCGCCACGCGCTCCAGCTCGGAGCGGTACGGCCACGAGAGGCATGCGATGTCGCCGTACGAGAAGTAGACGCCGAGGTGGGGCGCGGCCTCGCTCAGCGACCGCGCCTCCTCCTTCATGACCTCGACGTTGTTCTGCGTGGTGTGATCGAGGCAGTTGACGGCTCGGATGGCCTCGGGGAGGTTGCCCGAGTACTCGCCCTCCGCCGTCCGGCCGTAGTACCCGTCGACGACGGCGAGCGCCGACTCGGCCTGTCCCGCGGCGACGGTCGCGAACACGGCGTCGAGCACGGGCCAGGTGTCCTCACGGTACAGCGGTGCCGCGATCGCGAGCAGGAGGTTGTCGACGCCGAGGACCCGCCCGTCGGTCGACGGGATGGGGTTCCGTCCGACGCCGTCGAGGATCTGGCGGACCACCGGCAGCGCGTCGTCCGCGCTGCCCTCGAACGGGCAGGTGGCGGCGGCGATGCAGGCCGTCAGGTACGAGCGGAGCGCGGCCTCGAATCCCTTCGCCTGGGCCAGGGTGATCGCCGCCCGGTCGAGCGACGGATCGATGGGACCGTCGAGCACGAGCCGGCCGACCCGATCGGGGAACAGCCCGGCGAACACGGTGCCGAGGTAGGCGCCGTACGAGTAGCCGAGGTAGGCGAGCTCGTCCTCGCCGAGAGCGGCGCGCAGCATGTCGAGGTCGCGGGCGACGCTCGCGGTGTCGACGTGGGCGAGCAGGTCGCCGGTGTCGCGGAGGCACGCCTGGCCGAACCGGTGGGTGAGCTCGTTCTGCGAGGTGAGCCAGGTCGTGCTCCCGCGGATGCCGCGGGCCGGCGCGTAGAGGAACCGGTCCAGGTCGGCGGGCGGCAGGCAGTCGACGGCGGTGGAGCGGCCCACGCCGCGCGGGTCGAAGCCGACGATGTCGTAGCGATCCTGCACGGACTCCGTCGCGACGACGTCGAGCGAGACGGCCACGGCGTCGTAGCCGGACACGCCTGGCCCGCCGGGATTGACGAGCATGGAGCCGATCCGGTCCCCCTGCGCCGGCTGCCGGATCAGCGCCAACTCGATCTCGGCGCCGCCCGGGGCGTCCCAGTCGAGCGGGGCCACGGCCGTCGCGCATTCGAAGTCGCCGCACTGCTCCCACCGGAGCACCTGGCCGTAGAACGGCTCGAGTGCGGCGTCCACCTTCTCGCCCGTCGGCGTCGACTCGTCCACCACCGGGAAGAAGGTGGAGAGGCCGCAGCCGCTCGCGCTCGCGGCCGCGGCGAGCGCGATGACGCCGGCGACCGGGAACGCCACCCCCCTCGGCGCTCGACCCATGGAACCCACGTTCCCCCACCTCCGCGCGGACCGCCCCTCCCCCGTTCTGGGGGTTCGCTCGTTCCGGCCGTTTGTCCCCCGGTCCAGCGCCCGGATCCGCGAGGATCGTGGGGTCCGATGCGCTGTTTGTACCCCGAAACGGGGATGCGCGGGCGGGTTGTGGCCGTCCGCGGACCACGCAATACTGCACGGGTCGCGGCATGGACTCGAACGGCGCACGCCGGTGCCGCGCAGGGGGGTTGAGTCCGTGAACTCGTACGCGCTCGGAATCGACATCGGCACGACCTTCACGGCCGCCGCAGTGGGGCGGCGCGGAGCCGACGGCGACCTTCGGCTGAGGCCGCTGGAACTCGGCACGCGCCGGTCGGCCGTGCCGACCGTGGTCTTCCTCGGCGACGACGGGGCCGTCGTCGTCGGCGAGCCGGCCGAGCGGCGTGCGATCGACGCGCCCGACCGCGTGGTCCGCGAGTTCAAGCGCCGCATCGGCGATGAGACCCCGTTGATCGTCGGCGACGTCGCCGCCGCGCCCGAGGAACTGTTCTCGCTGGTCGCCCAGTGGGTCGTCGCTCGAGCCGAGGCCGAGGAGGGGGCGCCGCCGTCCGCCGTGGCGCTGTCGTATCCGGCCGCGTGGGGCGAGCATCGGATCGGGTCGATCCGGGACGCCCTCGCGGGCGTCGGACTCGACGAGGTCGACCTCGTGAGCGAGCCCGAGGCAGCGGGGCTGAAGTACCTCGCCGACCACGAGCTCGACGACGACGGCGTGCTGGGCGTCTACGACCTGGGCGGCGGGACGTTCGATGTGGCGCTGCTGCGCCGCGACGCGGACGAACGCCTGGCGCTGCTCGGCGCGCCCCGCGGCATCGACCGCCTGGGCGGCTCGGACTTCGACCAACTCGTGTTCGACCACGTCCGCAGCGCCGCCGAGCGGGCCTTCGACGGGCTCGACGAGGGCACCGACGAGGCGACCGTCGCCCTCGCCGCCGTGCGCCGCGAGTGCACCGAGGCGAAGGAGGCCCTCTCCTTCGACGCGGAGACGGCCGTCGCCGTCGCCCTGCCGACCGGCCATGCCCGAGTGCGGCTGGTGCGAGGCGAGTTCGAGCGGATGATCGACGCCGACCTCAGGCGCACGGTCGACACGTTCCGTGAGGCCATCGATGCCGCGGGTCTCGATGTCGACGCCGTGTCCACAATCCTGCTCGTCGGCGGCTCGTCCCGGATCCCCGCCGTCACCCAGGTGATCTCGACGGAGCTCGGCCTGCCGGTGGCGATCGACGCGGATCCCAAGGCCTCCATCAGCCACGGGGTGGCGCTCGCGGCAGGGCGGCGACTCGACCCCGTCGTCGCTCCGATCGCCCTCGCTCCCCCGGCCGTCGACTCGGCCTCGACCGAGGAGCGCCTGGCGAGCCCCGCGAACGAGCGCGGTGGTCGCACCGCGGTGCCCGCGTGGATGCGCGGCGCGACGTCGACGCCCCATCTCTCGATGGGCGTGCGCACGACACTCCTGGCCGGCGTCGCGGCCGCGCTCCTGGCCGCCGTGGTGCCCATCACCCCGCTCGGAGCGGGCGGCCAGGCGGATGGGGCGACCGGCGGTGCCGCAGAACTGCAAGGGGCGGATGCCACGGCCGCCGGCCGGTACGTCACCGGAGCCCCCGACGCTACGGAGCGGGAGCCGCTCGCCGACGATCCCCTGACCCGAGTCGACGAAGCCGAGGTCGACGAACCGACGGGCCCGCTGAAGCCCGGCAAGACGACGCCGACGACCAGGAGCGCCTCGGCGAGCTCGTCCGGATCGTCGTCGACGGGGTCGGGAACCTCCGCGGCAGGCGACACGTCGGCCGCAGGAGGAGACCCGGCCGACACCACGCTCACACCGACCACCTCTCCGTCGCCCACGCCCACCGCAGATCCCGCACCGGCCCCCGATCCCGCTCCTGACCCCACTCCGGACCCCGCACCGGACCCCGCACCGGACCCCGCACCCGACCCCGAGCCCGTCAGCGAGCCGGCACCGGAGCCGACGCCTGAGCCCGCACCCGAACCCGCGCCGGACCCCGCACCCGATCCCGCCCCGGAGCCCACGGTCGCGCCGGAGCCGACGGTCGCGCCGGAGCCGACGTCCGACCCGGCCACCGACCCCGCGGAGCCCGTGCCCGCGCCATGAACGCCTCCCCACGCAACGATGCGCTGCATGCGCCCGCGATCGCGGGCTGGTCCGGCGGAGAGCAGATCGTCCGGCTCATCCTCCGCAATACGGACCGCGTCATCGCGGGCGTGACCGGGCCGGGCGGATCGGGGAAGTCCACGCTGCTGGAGCGGATGGCGGCGGAACTGCGCACCGGCGGCGCCCGGGTGCTGCGCGGCCCCGACGCTGCACCGAGCGCGGTCGTCGACGCACCGGTCGTGCTGCTCCTCGACGATGCGGAGCAACTGGGACCGGACGACCTCGCGCTGCTCGACGGACCGGGGGACGACGTGCCGCACGTCGTGATCGCCTTCCGGCCGGTTCCGACCTCACCCGTCGTGAGCGCCTTCGACCCCGCCGGACGCCGCCATCCGATCGTGACGTTGAATCCGCTGTCGGTCGCCGAGGTCGGCGACCGCTGGACGACGCTCCTGGGCGCACCGTCCGACCGCCGGACCCTCGAGCACCTCTCCCGGCTGACGCGGGGCAACCCCCGGTTCGTCGACCTCGCGCTCGATGCCGCCCGCGATGACGGATGGGATCTCGACGTCGACTCGGAACTGCCCGGCACGGTGCTGGCGCACGTCGCGGACGAGCTCGACGCCCTCGACCGGGTCACCCGGGAGTTCGTGCTCGCGCTCGCCGTCGGCTTCTCGTCGTCGGGACCGGCCCTCGCGACCGCCGCGCGCTTCGCCGGCGCCGACACCCTCACGCTCATGCAGACGGCCAGGGCCTCCGGTCTCGTCGGTGCCGACGGCGAGCTCAGCCCGCTCGTGCGCACGGCGGTCCTCAGGACCGCACTTCCGGACGAGGCGTGGTCGCTGCGGCGCGAACTCGTCGATGCGATGGAAGCGGCGGGCATGCCGCTGGAGACCGCCGCCCTGTCGCTGGCCGACGAGGGCTACAACGACCCGCGGGTCGCCGCGGCGCTCGAACACGCTGCCGACGAGCGCCTCTCGTCCGATCCCGAGGGTGCCGCACGACGCTACGCCGCCGCCGTCGCGGCGGGCGCCGACCGGACCTCCCTCGACGCTCGGCGTGCGCACGCCGCGTGGGCGTCCGGCGACGTCCGCGGCGCCGAGCGCCTGGTGGACCGGCTGCTCGGCCGGGCCGACTCGCCCGACCTGTGCCGCGCCGTGGAGGTCGCCGCCGCGGTCTGGGCGCGGCAGGGCATGCTGCGACGCAGCGCGGAGGCGTACGAGCGGCTCTCGATGGAGCGATGCGCCCTCGGGCCGCTGGCGGTCGTGAGCCTCGCCGCCACGGGAGAGATCGACCGTGCGGTCGCGCTCGACGCCTCCCGAGAGCGCGTCGGGTTCCCGACCTCGACGGACGTGGCGCTGGACCTCATGGCCGACGGCGTCCTGCGACTCGCCGGCGGCGAGCACGACCGGGCTCTCGGCAGCCTGCTGAACGCCTCGGGCATCCTGCCGGAGGCCGGTGCGGCGGCGCCGCTGCCGGAGATCCCAGCGGTGCTCGCCTCCCACGCCGCGCTCGCGGCCGGCGAACTCGCCATCGCCGATGACGTGCTGGCGTCGGCGATCGACGCCGCGCAGGGCGGCCCGGCCTTCGTCGCCCGTCTGCAGCTCACGCGCGGACTCGTGGCCCTGCGCGCCGATCGGCCGCTGCATGCTCGCGAGCACCTCGCCGCCGCGGCGGCGCACGCCGCAACGCATCCGCTCGGCCTGCGCGACGAGCTGCTCGCCGGCGCGTTGCGCGTCGGCCTCGCCCGACACCGGGGCGAGATCTCCGAGCTCGTGCGGGCCTGGCGGGCGGCTCGACCCGCGCTCGCCGGCATCCGACCGGACCTGACGACGCTGCCCGTGCTGGCGGAGCTCGCGCCGGCTGCCGCCCGCCTCGGCGAGATGCAGCTCGTCGAGGCGCAGCTCGCCGCGGCATGGGAGTTGCTCGATCGATTCGGTTCCGAGGGACCGCTGTCGACCGCGCTGCACTGGGCCGAGGTCGAGGCGGCACTCCTCCGGAACGATCCGGCCGCTCTCGTACGGCACGCGGAGGCGCTGGGCGCCGGGACCGGGGACCGGTCGGCTCCGCGCCTGGCCGGGGCGGCCCGGACCTGGGCTGCCGCACTCGCGGGCGACGTCGACCTCGAAGCGGTCGAACGCGCCGCACGCGACCTCGAGGCGGCCGGGTACCCCTGGGATGCCGCGAGGCTCGCCGGACACGCGGCGGCGCGCGCCGCCGAGCACCAGGATTCCCTGCGACTGCTCGCACTGGCTCGGAGCCTCCATCCCGACGAGGCCGACGCCGCCGCCGCGAGCAGGACGGCGGACGGGCCGGCCGCACCGTCCGGTTCGGCCTCGTCCAACGACGGTTCCGCGCTCAGCGCGCGCGAGCGGGAGGTCGCGCGCCTGGTGCTCGAGGGGAAGACCTACGTCGAGATCGGCGAGGCCATCTTCATCTCGCCCAGGACCGCCGAGCATCACATCGCGCGCATCCGCCGTCGCCTCGGCGCCGGCACCCGCTCGGATCTCATCGCCAAGCTGCGCTCGGCGCTCGGCGACTGACCCGCCGGATCGGCCGCGGAGCGCCCTGAGCCCCGGGGGGCCGGCCGCCGCACCGCCTGCTCCCCACCGGACCGCGGTCGGACCCGTACCGGATCCCCTAACGGCCCCGGGGCGAAACCCCCAACACCCCCTCCCGCAGGCAGGAAGCCGGGGGAAGCTCCCCGATGACCGGCGAGGGCGCGGAGAGCAGGCTTGCTCTCGGGGGACCGGCGCATGTCGGTCATCGTCACCTCGACGCATGGAGGAGATCGAACATGTCGAACATCACGACGGCGCTGCTGGACTTCCTGATGGGCCTGCTGAGGGACCCTGAGGCGGCAGCAGAGTTCCGGGGCGACCCGGACGGCGCCCTCACGAACGCCGGCCTGAACGGCATCTGCGCTGCGGACGTGGACGCGGTCATGCCGGTCGCGCTGGACTTCTCGCCGGTCGCCAACCGCGAGTACGACACGGGCGGCAACAGCATCGGCGGAGGCGGCTGGGGCGGCGGCTCGGGCGGCGGAGGCGGCTGGGGCGGCGGCTCGGGCGGCGGAGGCGGCTGGGGCGGCGGAGGCGGCAGCAGCGCCGCCAGCAGCCACCACAACGGCGGCAGCCACTACGGCGGCGGCGGCCACGACGGCGACTACGAGATGGCCGTCCACAAGATCATGAGCGTCGTCAACACCTACTCGTACATCGACGACCGCGATGTCATCAACGACGCGTCCGTGAACACGACCATCTGGGCGAACGACAGCATCGTCGGCGTCTCGAACGAGGTCGAGAACAACACGACGACGGCCTCCGGCGACGGAGCGGTCGCCGCAAGCACCGGCGCGGCCGTCTCGGCCTACAACGTCGACGAGTCGATGAGCATCGAGGACTCGTTCAACGAGGAGAACGAGCTCGAGATCGAGGACTCGTTCAACACCGACAACTCCACGACGAACATCGCGATGGACTCGTTCAACACCGACAACTCGGTCGAGGACTCCTACAACGAGGACTCGTACAACGACGAGTTCGAACTCGAGGTCGACATCGAGGACTCCTTCAACACCGACAACTCGATCGACAACTCGGTCGACAACTCGGTCGAGATCGAGGACTCGTTCACGATCGAGGACTCCTTCCAGGACAACACGGACAACTCGGTCGACACCGACATCGAGGATTCGTTCCAGGTCAACGACTCCTTCCAGGACAACACGGACAACTCGGTCAACACCGACGTCGAGATCGAGGACTCGTTCCAGGTCAACGACTCGTTCCAGGACAACACCGACAACTCGGTCGAGGTCGAGGACTCGTTCAACGGCAACAACCTCGAATCGGGCCCCGGCGACCTCACCGAGACCGAGGTCGAGGTCGAGGTCGAGATCGAGGACTCGTTCCAGGTCGAGGACTCGTTCCAGACCAACGACAACAACGTCGAGAACGGCCCGGGCGACCAGATCGCCGACAACGAGGTCGACCTCGCGCTGTAGTCCACGCAGCGGCTCGGCCCGGCGCACACGACGTGCGCCGGGCCGAATCCGCTGCTCGTCTGGTTGAATCGAAGGACCTCGAACGGGGAGCGCAACGGTGCAGCAACTCATCGAACTCGTCGACCGCGGCATCGCCCTGGCCGGCAGCGGCGACCGGCCCGACCTCCGCCGTCGGCTCGAGCAGACGCGCGGTCGACTGAACGACCCGAACATCCGCGTGATGGTCGTGGGCGAGTTCAAGCAGGGCAAGAGCCAGCTCATCAACGCCCTCGTCAACGCTCCCGTCTGCCCCGTCGACGACGACGTCGCCACCGCGGTGCCGACCACCGTCCGGTACGGCGAGCGCGCCTCCGCGTCGGTGCTGTCGACGAGTGCGATCGGGGGCACGGTCGAGGCCGACGGGCGCTCGCAGCGCACCGAGGTCCCGATCGCCGACCTGCCGAGGTACGTCTCGGAGCGCGGCGGCCGCGGCACGACGACGGAGGTCGCCTCGGCCGAGGTCGTGCTCCCCCGGAAGCTCCTGAAGAGCGGGCTGACCCTCATCGACTCCCCCGGCGTCGGCGGGCTGAACTCGGCGCACGCGATCACGACGCTCGCGACGCTGCCATCGGCGCATGCGATGCTCTTCGTCTCCGACGCATCGCAGGAGTTCACCGAGCCGGAGATCCAGTTCCTCCGCCACGCAATGCGGATCTCGCCGAACGTCGCCTGCGTGCTGACGAAGGTGGACCTGTACCCGGAGTGGCGTCAGGTGGCGGAACTCGATCGCGCCCACCTCCGGTCGATCGACCCGGAGATCCCCCTCTTCCCCGTCTCGTCGAACCTTCGACTGATGGCGCTGAAGGAGTCCGACGCGGAACTGAATGCCGAGTCCGGCTTCGCGACGCTGGTCTCCCACCTCCGAAAGGACGTGGTGGGGAAGGCGGAGCTGATCCAGCGCCGCTCGGCGGCCTCCGACCTGCTGTCCACGACCGAGCACCTGCGCCTGTCGATCGACTCCGAGCTCAGCGCGCTGCTCAAGCCCGAGAAGACGCCCGAGATGGTCGCCCGGCTCGAGTCGACCAAGGCCCGCGCCGACGAACTGCGACGCAACTCCGCCCGCTGGCAGATCACCCTCAACGACGGCGCCACCGACCTGATCGCCGACATGGAGCACGACCTGCGGGACCGGCTGCGCACCATCCAGCGCGAGGCCGAGGAGGCGATCGACGAAGGCGACCCCGGTCCGGTCTGGGACGAGCTCGTGGACTGGTTCGAGCAGCGCGTGTCGTCCGCGGTCACCGACACGTTCGTCTGGACCCAGGAGCGCGCGCAGTGGCTCTCCGCGAAGGTGGCGCGGCACTTCGACGAGGAGGAGGTCGCACTCCCCCAGATCCACGTCGATGACACGCACGAAGTGCTCGATGCCGTCGACGGCATCTCCGAACTGGATCCCGGACGGCTCGGCGCGATGCAGAAGTTCTACATCGGCCTCCGAGGCTCGTACGGCGGCGTCCTCATGGTCGGCATCATCACGAGCATCGTCGGGATGTCGCTCATCAACCCGCTCTCGCTGGCCGCCGGCGCCGTCATCGGCCGCAAGGCCTACAAGGAGGACGTGGAGAACCGCCTGCAGCGCCGCCGTGCCGAGGCCAAGAACCTCATCCGGCGCCAGGTCGACGAGATCATCTTCCAGGTCGGCAAGCAGCTGCGCGACCGCCTGCGCCTGGTCCAGCGCGTCACGCGCGATCACTTCACGGCGATCGCGGAGGAGCACCATCGTTCCCTCGCCGACTCCGTGCTGGCCGCGCAGAAGGCGGCGAACACCTACGCGAGCGATCGCGACCATCGCATCCAGCAGCTGCGCGCCGACCTCACCCGGGTCGACACGCTGTCGAGCCGCGCGAAGGCGATCGACGGCGCCGCGGTGGCGGGCGATCACGCCCGGCACGCCACCTCGTCGGCCGCACCTGCCGCCGCGGAGAGCAGTCGGGCGTGAGCGAGGGCCTGGTCGAGCAGGCGAACGAACTGCTCGAGCTCGCCGCGGATCACCTCCGTGGCGACGCGGCGGCCGTCGCGCGCATCCGGGACCAGCAGGCCCGCCTGCGCGAGCCCCTCCGCGTGGCGATCGCGGGCATGGTGAAGGCGGGCAAGTCGACCCTGCTGAACGCGGTCATCGGCGAGGAGATCGCCCCCACCGACGCCGGCGAGTGCACCAACGTGATCGTCTGGTACCGGCACGGCACGGCGCCGGCCATCACCGTCCGGCTCCGGGACGGCGGAGTCCGCTCGCTGCCGATCCGTCGCGAGGAGGGTCGCCTCCTCATCGACCTCGACCCCACGGAACCCGACGAGATCGAGCGCGTCGTGGTCGAGTGGCCGTCCAGCCGGCTCGAGGACGTGACCCTCATCGACACGCCCGGCATCGCGTCGCTCTCCTCCGACATCTCGGCCCGATCCGCCGCCTTCCTCACCCCGGAGGCCGATCCGTCCGAGGCGGACGCCATCGTCTACCTGACCCGGCACATGCATTCCGCCGACGTCGGGTTCCTCTCGGCGTTCCGCGACACCGTGGTGGGCCGGTCGCGCACGGTGAACGCGATCGCGGTGCTCTCGAGGGCCGACGAGATCGGCGCGGGTCGCATCGACGCGCTGCTCTCGGCCCGATCGATCGCCGAGCGGTACCGGTCCGACGGTTCGCTGCGCTCGCTCGCCCTCGACGTGGTGCCGGTCGCGGGCCTGCTCGCGCAGTCCGCGAGGACGCTCCGGGAGCACGAGTTCGATGCGCTCCGACGGCTCGCTCGGCTCCGGCGCACCGACCGCGAGCGGATGCTGATGTCCGTCGATCGCTTCGTCCGCGAGGACGCCCCGGTCGACGTCTCGGCGGAGGAGCGGCGCAACCTGCTCCGTCGGTTCGGGATGTTCGGGATCCGGATGGCCGCGGTCTCGATCCGCGCCGGGCACCACGATGCGACCTCCCTCGCCGATGAGCTCTACCGCCGCTCCGGGATGGAGGACCTGATCCACCTCGTGGGAGGCCAGTTCCGTTCGCGGGCCGACGTGCTGAAGGCGAGCTCGGCCCTCGCGGCGCTGCGGAGCCTGCTCGCCGAGCGTCCTCCGGCGGCGGCGTTCATCGAGCGCTCGATCGAGCGACTCGAGGCGAACGCGCACGAGCTCCGCGAGCTGGCGATGCTCTCGGCCGCGCGCACCACCGGGCTGGGCCTCGCGGCTGCGGATTCCGCCGAGGCCGAACGACTCATCGGCGCGGCCGGCACCGGGCTCGCCGAGCGGCTGGGGATGCCGCCGGACGCCCCGTCGGAGGACCTGCACCGCGCTGCCGCAGCGGCGCTGGCGCGCTGGCGGGCGCTCGCGGGCAGCCCGCTGCTCGACCGCGCGGCGGCCGAGGCCTGCGACGTGGTCACGCGGACCTGCGAGGCGCTCGTGATCGCCGCCGGACCGGCGTCAGTGGAGCGTCGCCGGCTGCACCTCGCCCCGAGTCCGGAACCAGTGGTTGGCGCGAGGGAGGAGGGTCGCGAGCCAGGCGACGACCGCGAGGGCGAGGCCGCCCAGGAGCAGGGCCTCGACGAGGAGGCCGAACTGCGCGACCGTCAGGAAGGCACTGCCGACGATCGCCACGCCGACGTGCACCAGTAGGAGCGGCAGCTGCGCCCAGCGCGCCCCGCCGCGGCGATTCAGCACCATCGCCAGCAGGATCGCCTCCACCGTGACGACGACGCCCAGGCTCGCGATGCAGGTCCAGTAGATGAGGTCGACGAGCGCCGAGATCGACGATTCGTCGTAGCCCGGTGCGACCCGCAGCAGCGTCTCCTCGAGTTCGAGGACGATCGACTCGTGCGACAGGAACGCGATGAGCATCGCGGCGGCGGCCGCGGTGAAGCTCAGCAGCCACAGCACGCGGGACGTGCGGACCGAACGCGGCGGCGGCACGATCTTGAGCACGGGCGGTCGCCGGTCGTCGGACAGGCTGGGGCGCTCCGGAGGCGGCGCGAGGTCGTCGTCCTCGGACGTGTCGTCGTGGTGCGGCGGACGCGGCTTCCCCCCGGAGGCGTCGGTCATGCCGTCAGCCTACGACAGGAGGTCCCCCGCGGGCGGCTCCGCCGCGTCGGCGACGAGCCGCACGGTGAGCGAGTCGACTCCGGTGGCGATCGCGTCGTCCTCCGCCCAGCGGCGTGCGAGCCGGGTCGTGACCGCGTCGAGCTCGGAGCGCGTGAGCCCGGCGATGAGGCGCAACCGCACCACGAGCTCGGGGCCGAGGAGCCGCGCGTCGGGATCGCCGGGCTCGAGGTCGACGCCGACGACGGCGAGCTCGCCCGCGATCGACCGTTCGAACGCGTCGCGCACCGACCCCGATTCGAACGGCGGCTGCCACCCATGCTGCTGGGCCACCGCCCAGACGGCGGGACGTCGCAGCACGAACTCGGTCGGGCTCGCAGGGTCGAGCACCACGAGTTCGGTGCCGTCATCCGCTGCGGCGAGCGCCACCCGCACGCCGTCCGCGGGCACGGGTCGGGCGCCGGGGTTCCAGCGGGACATCGCCCCGACCGAGCCGAACACGGGCAGCACCCTCCGGCCGTCGGGGCCTTCGACGGTGACGATCGAGAGCTCCTGGCTCTTGTCGACGGCGTGCCCGTGCGCGCCGACCTCGGTGCCGCCGTCGCCCAGCTCCGCGAGCAGCGGGATCAGCAGTCGCGCTCCGGCGAACGCCGCGACGACGTCGGCCTGCCCTCCGTCGCCGGATCGGAACCGTTCGAGCGCGGCGCCGAGCGCCGGCGGCATCCGCCCGTCGTCGCCCGCATGCGGGTTGGACTGGAACGACCGGCCCGCCCAGGGGCGACCGGCGGAGTCCGCGGCCGGATCAGTGGGATGCGACATCCAGCGCCTCGGGGAGCGTGAACGCACCCGCGTAGAGGGCCTTGCCGATGATGGCGCCCTCGAGGCCCTGCGGCACGAGCTGGCGCAGCGCCGCGATGTCGTCGAGGCTCGAGACGCCGCCCGACGCGATGACGGGTCGGCGGGTGCGCTCCATGATCTGGCGGAGGAGCTCGATGTTCGGGCCCTGCAGCGTGCCGTCCTTCGTGACATCCGTCACCACGTATCGTGCGGCGCCGGCCTCCTCGAGGCGGTCCATGACGTGCCAGAGGTCGCCGCCGTCCTTGGTCCAGCCGCGCGCGGCGAGCGTGTGGCCGCGCACGTCGAGCCCGATGGCGATGGCCTCGCCGTACTGCGCGATGACGGACGCGGCCCACTCGGGGTTCTCGAGCGCGGCCGTGCCGAGGTTGATGCGCTTCGCGCCGATGGCGAGCGCGTGCTCGAGCGAACGGTCGTCGCGGATGCCGCCGGAGAGCTCGACGTTCACGCCGCGCACCTGCTTGATGACCTTCTTCAGGACCCCGGCGTTCGATCCGCGGCCGAACGCCGCGTCGAGGTCGACGAGGTGGATCCACTCGGCGCCCTGGTCGGCCCAGTCCGCCGCGGCGTCCACCGGGTCGCCGTAGCTGGTCTCGGTACCCGCCTCGCCCTGGGTCAGGCGGACCGCCTTGCCGCCCGCCACGTCGACTGCCGGAAGCAGCACCAGGCGGGGGCTCTTGCTGAACTCACTCATCACTGTCCTCGAATCGGATGCCGCGGGAATCGCGACTTCGGCACAGTCACAGCATCCTAGTCCGCTGCGCGTCCATCGTGACGAACCGCGGTCGTTCGCCTCATCCGAGTGAGGCGATCCAGTTCGAGAGCAGCCGGATGCCGGCATCCGACGACTTCTCGGGATGGAACTGCGTGGCCGACAGCGGGCCGTTCTCGACCGCGGCGAGGAACCGTCCGCCGTGCTCCGCCCAGGTCAGCTTCGGCTGCGGGAAGGGCGGGATGACGTCGAGGTGCCACTCCTGGGCCGCGTAGGAGTGCACGAAGTAGAACCGCTCGTCCTCGATGCCGTCGAAGAGCACCGAGCCCGTGTCGGGTCGCACGGTGTTCCAGCCCATGTGCGGCAGCACGTCGGCCGGGAGCTCGCGCACCACGCCGGGCCATTCGCCGAGCCCTTCGGTGTCGACCCCGCGCTCGACGCCGTGCTCGAACATCACCTGCATGCCCACGCAGATGCCCAGGACGGGCCGTCCGCCCGCCAGGCGCCGGTCGATGAGTTCGTCGCCGCGGACGGCGCGCAGCTGGTCCATCACGGCCTTGAAGGCGCCGACGCCCGGCACCACCAGGCCGTCCGCCTCCATGACGGCGCTCCGGTCCGCGGTCAGCTCGACCTCGGCACCGGCGCGCTCGAGCGCCTTCGCCGCGGAGTGGACGTTGCCCGAGCCGTAGTCGAGCAGCGCCACGCGGCGGGTGCGGGTCACAGGGCGCCCTTCGTCGACGGGATGCCGGTGACCAGCGGGTCGAACGCCTTCGCCTGGCGGAACGCGCGCGCGAACGCCTTGAACTCGGCCTCCGCGATGTGGTGCGGGTCGCGGCCGCCGAGCACGTTCACGTGCACGGTGAGCCCCGCGTTGAAGGTGATCGCCTCGAACACGTGGCGGACCATCGACCCGGTGAAGTGGCCGCCGATCAGGTGGAACTCGAACCCGGCGGGCTCGCCGGCGTGCACGAGGTAGGGCCGCCCGGAGATGTCGACGACGGCCTGGGCGAGCGCCTCGTCCAGCGGCACGAGCGCGTCGCCGTACCGCGAGATCCCGCGCTTGTCGCCGAGCGCCTCGCGGATGGCGCGGCCCAGCGCGATGCCCACATCCTCCACCGTGTGGTGCACGTCGATCTCGATGTCGCCCTTCGCGCGCACGGTGAGGTCGGTCAGCGAGTGCTTCGCGAACGCCGTGAGCAGGTGGTCGTAGAAGGGCACGCTCGTCTCGATGTCGCTCGTGCCGGTGCCGTCGAGGTCGATCGAGAGGTCGATGCTCGACTCGCTGGTCTCGCGCTGCACGCGCGCGGTGCGCGCGGGGCGGTCGGTGCTCATGCGGTCATCCTATTCAGCGGGCTCGTGGGAAGGTCGGGTCGGGGGTCGACCGGCGGCGGATGCCGCTGGCGCGAAGGCCGCCATCGCCTCGAGGAACGCGGTCGTCTCGGCCTCCGTTCCGGCGGTCACGCGGAGGCATCCGGGCAGTCCGATCTCGCGGATCAGGATGCCGCGCTCGAGGAGCGCCTCGAACACCCCGTGGGGGTCGTCGACGCCGCCGAAGAGCACGAAGTTCGCGCCGCTGCGGTAGGGGCGGTAGCCCATCGCCTCCAGCTCGCGGCTGATGCGGTCGCGCTGCCCGCGGATCTCGTCGACCATCGCGAGCATCTCGCCGGAGTGCGCGAGCGCGCCGAGCGCGGCCGCCTGCGTGAGCGCGGAGAGGTGGTACGGCAGCCGGACGAGCCGGAGCGCGTCGACGACCGCGGGGTCCGCGGCCAGGTAGCCGACGCGGGCGCCGGCGAACGCGAACGCCTTGCTCATGGTGCGCGACACGAGCAGCCGGGGGCGGCCCTCGAGCAGGGTCAGCGCGCTCGGCGTGCCCGGGTCGGCGAACTCCTGGTACGCCTCGTCGACGACGACGACGCCGCGCGCCGCGTCGGCGACCGCCGCGATCGTCTCGATCGAGAGCGGCGTGCCCGTCGGGTTGTTGGGCGAGCAGAGCAGCACGATGTCGGGGTCATGGCGCTCGACCGCGGCGACGGCCGACTCGGGCGACAGCTCGAAGTCGGCGTCGCGCTCGGCGGTGACCCACCCGGTTCCGGTGCCCGAGGAGAGCAGGCCGTACATCGAGTAGGTCGGCGCGAAGCCCAGCGCGGTGCGCCCGGGCCCGCCGAACGCCTGGAGGATGTGCTGCAGCACCTCGTTGGAGCCGTTCGCGGCCCAGAGCTGCTCGGGGCGCAGCCCGTGGCCGAGGTAGGTCGCCAGCGCGGTGCGGAGCTGCGTGAACTCGCGGTCGGGGTAGCGATTGAGGCCGATGATCGCGGCCGCCACCCGGGCGACGATGTCGTGGGCGACGTCCTCGGGGATCGGATGCGTGTTCTCGTTGACGTTGAGGGCGACGGGCACGGACTTCTGCGGCGCACCGTACGGGGTCTTGCCGCGGAGGTCGTCGCGGAGGGGAAGGTCGTCGAGACTCGTCACCGACCAATGGTATCGACGGGACATGGAGCCGGGCGGTCAGCCCCTGCGGCGCAGCGCGCCGACCTGCCGGACGGCGGGCGCCGGAGGACCCAGCCGAGGTCGGCCGTGTCCGGTGTCCCCTGCTCCGACGCGGTTGCTGCGTTCGGTCAGGCTCACCAGGGCGAGGTGCCGATCGGCCGTCCAGCAGATCAGCTTCCCCTTCTGGTCCTTCGTGCGACCGAGGATGCCGGCATCGGCGAGCTGGGTGAGCGCGCGATGTGCGGCTGCCGCCGACACGGCGTGATGCGCGGCGACCCTCTCGATGGTCAGGACCGGCTCGGTGGCCAGCCCGTCGAGGATCTTCAGCACCACGGCATCGCTCCGCGGCGTCGCCGGCGTGATGCCCTGCGACGCGCGGAATCGGACCAGGTCCTCGCGCACCTCGTCGTCGAGCGCGGCGAGGTCCGCGGCGAACCTGACGGCGTTGCCCGCTGCCAGCTCGGCGGCTTCGGCGAAGCCGATGATCCACTCGTCCAGCCGCGACGGGATCCGGCGGAATGCGGTGAGTCCCGCGATGTAGCGATCCTTGTCGCCGGCGAACACCGTGCTGATGGGGATGAGGGTGTTGCGGAGTGCGTCGGCGCGGCGGAGCACGGTGTGGATCAGCGCCCGGCCCGTGCGGCCGTTGCCGTCGATGAAGGGGTGGATGGTCTCGAACTGCGCATGCGCGATCGCCGCGCGCACGACGGGATTGCCCGAGGTCGCCGTGACGAAGCGCGCGAGGTCGTCGACGAGGCGCCGCACCTCGGTCTCGGGGGGCGGGACGAAGTCCGCCCGGAGCGGGCTCCAGCCCGGCCCGCCGACCCAGTTCTGCTCGGTGCGCAGCCCCGGTTCGAGGCGGGGCTCGATGAGGTGCTGCAGGCGCTCGATATCGGCGGTCGTGACCTCGGGGGCGCGCTCGCGGTCGCCCAGCTCGGCGATCGCCTCCTCGGTGGCGCGCACGTTCGCGACGACGTCGAGTGCCACGCGGGCGTTGACCCCGCCGGCTGTGCGCTGGTCGAGGAGCTCGGCGATGGCGAGCTTCTTCGGGCTGATGCGATTGCCCTCGATCCACGATGAGGAGATGCTCTCGGAACGGATCAGCAGGTGGTTCAGGTATCCCCCGCGCTCGCCGATACGCTCATCGGCGCGAGCGAGCACGGCCAGCGAATCCTCCGCGGCCTGGTGCGCCTCCCGGCCGATCGGAGGGAGGTCCTCGCCGAGTTCGTCGGGGACGAAGGCCTCGTACCGGCCCGGAGCACGGTCCCTCCGCCCGAGGTGCGACGCGTCATCGGGATTCCAGAGCAGATCGACGTAATGGGCCATGATGCAGCTCCTAACGTCGACAGAGGTCGAGAGATATTTACTTTATACCACCTAAAGGTGATTTTGCGGATACGAATTCATCCGCTCGCGCGCCTCGGATCCGGATCGAAACGGTCGAGCGCTTCCTTCCGTCGGAGAAGCACGGGCGAGGATCGACGGCGCCGCGGGAGAGGCGAGTTGCAGGTTCAAGCCCGTTGCTCACTCTGCTCGTGGACGATCCCTCAGCGAGAAGGCTGAGGACAGCTGTCGTGAGTTCGTAAGGTGGCGATGTCAACCGCAACTGGGCCCAGATGGCGGCTTGATTTGGTACCACACACGCCCGCATCATGGTGCGATGTTTCGGCCGCTCAACGGAGAGCAGCTCGGAGCAGGGTACACCGGCGGTTGATAGCCTCTACCGGCACAAGGGGCCACTCGCGGCTCCGCGAGCGGCCCCTTGTCGTAGCTTCTGTCAGTATGCGATGGGACGTCCTTAGTCGTCGAGTCGGTCGAGCTGCACGAGCGCTCTTCCATCGTTGTCCAGGAGCGTCAGTTTTCCGGAACGCACCTCGGCTTCCCGCATCTGACCCAGGTTCGGCACATCAGCGCACGCCATGCCGGTCCCGGCGGAGACAACCAGCTCGATGCGGCCGTCGACTTCGGACCATTCTCCAGAGAGCAAGCAGACGTCGTGTGCTTCGAATCTTCCGTCCTCGTAGAATTGGATGCCGACGCCATCACTTAGCGAGGAACCCCAAGCGCCGACGAACACTTCAGACTGGTCCGGGGTTTGTGTCGGGTCCGGATGATCTGGCGCGCTGCAGCCGGACAGTAGCATGAACACCCCGGCAGCGACCGGTGCAAGCCGCCAATCAACCCAAGATGATGTCGAAGCCATCATTGCGTCATGATCGAAGCGCTGAGCGCGGAGCTGATCGGGGTGACCGGCATGTAGGAGCATCGCTTCAGGCCGATCACGGTGAAGTATCCGAAGTGCTGACCATGCCCGATCGCCTTCCCATCGTTTCGAGTTGTAAGCCACGGTCCGCCCGAGTCGCCTCCCAAGCACGCGCTGACAGTCGTATGCCGAAAGGGGCCGGTCCCCTGGTAGTAGCCCACGGTGCTAAGGATGGTGCCGGCGTGCAGCCCCGAGCGTGCAGCGCTCAGCGCGATCGCACCCCCCACGGGCTCACTCGCCTGTCCTGCGTGAACCGCGCGGCTGTCACTTGTCACGGCATCCCCGACCCAGACTCTCGCCTCAAACTGTCCTTGTGGCGAACTCCTAAGGAGCATCGTGTCTTTCTCGACGTTGTAGTAGTAGCGCTGTCCGACAAACGAACTGCTGTTGTACCACTGGGATACCCCGGTTCCGGTGAAGCAATGCTCGGCAATCGACCCCATGGCTTCGGTCGTGCCCCACTTTCTCCAGTTGAAGCCCGCAGTGCAGTCAGTCGGGTTGGGCGAACCGGAGTACTTCAGCCTCGTTCCTCCAGTCCACGGCGCGGTTCGACCGCACGATTCTGGGGAGCCGCCTCTGCTGTCGCGTCGCTGACTACGGATACCGGAACCCCCTCGATCTCCACGACGCTGGACCTAGCGGCAGCAGACTCGTCCGCAGTCACGATCGAGACTTCGCCGGAAACAGTGTCAAACATCACGCTCGAGACTGATGAGACGCCGATCCGTTCCGCCCACCCTTCACTGTCGGCGGAGATCTTGCGAGCCAGTTCGGCCCTCTGCTGAGGATCGAAGTCGACGGGGATCGGAGAGACCTTGGGGACCGCAGTGGACGAGGCAACCGCCTCAACTCGAGTCAGGAAGCTCCTGAGAGCCTGCTCGTCGCCGCTGGCGTTATAGAGCACGTTGAGCTGCTTGCCATGGTTCACTACTTCGAATCCCGCGAAGACGGACGGAAACTGATCCCCCACACCGCCGATGCCTACTTTCTCAAGGGACGCGGTAGCATCCACAAGCGGGTCGTTCACGGTTTGGTCCAGGATCGCCTCCACCTCAGCGGGTGACAGACGTTGGCCACCGTCCTCCGGGTCGGGTGTAGGTTCCGCGGCGGCAACGGGAGCCACCGCCAAGCTCAGTAGCGCGGCGGTTGCACCGACCGCTGTTAGCCCAGTGACGCCTCGAGCGCTGACGCCGCGCGAATGAATGATCCACCCCATGTCCCCTCTCACGTGCGGTGGGCTGACCCTATCCTGAATCGGCAGATAAGTGGACTGATGTCTCCTTATCTCAAGCTACCTGGAGCAGTGGGCGCTTCCTTGTATGTGTCGCCAAGGGCGCTTGGCTTGCAAGGGAAAGGCGCATCTGCGATTCGCCGTGAATCGGCCTGACTTTCGTTCCGTTCTTCAAGCAAGGATGGAACACGATGAACAGGAAGTACTCGCCGGAGATGCGTGAGCGGGCTCTGCGGATGCTCGCTGAGTCGCGGCCGGAGCACCCGAACATGATGAGCGCGGTCCGGCACGTGGCCGGGCTGCTCGGGATGAGCCCGGAGACGCTGCGGCTCTGGCAGCGTCGGTACGAGATCGACGCCGGCGTGAAGCCCGGTGTGACCACGGATGCGGCGGCGGAGATCAAGCGGTTGCAGAAGGAGAACGCCGAGCTGCGGAAGGCGAACGAGATCCTCAAGGCTGCGAGCGTGTTTTTCGCCAAGGAGCTCGACCGCCCTGACCGAAATGGTCCGGTTCATCGACGAGTACCGGGATCGTTTCGGGGTCGAGCTCATCTGCCGGGTCCTCAGGCCGGCAGTCACGGGGTTCCTCACCTCGCGCGGGTATCGCGCCGCCGTCGGCCGGGCGCCGTCGGCCCGGCAGTTGCGGGACGACCTGCTGGTGCCGGAGATCGTGCGGCTGCATGCGGAGAACTACGGCGTGTACGGGCGGCGGAAGATGCACGCGCTGATGCGGCGGCGGGGCTGGGACATCGGCCGGGATCAGACCGAGCGGTTGATGCGCCTGGCCGGGGTGCGTTGGGTGAAGAAGTCCAAACACGTGTTCACCACGAAGACCGACAAGGCGCTGTCACTGCCGAGCGACCTCGTCAACCGGCGCTTCACCGCGGACGCCCCGCGGCGGCTGTGGGTGTGCGACGTGACGTACGTCGCGACGTGGTCGGGGTTCGCGTACGTCGCGTTCGTCACCGATGTGTACTCGCGTCGGATCGTGGGGTGGAACGTCGCGGCGACGCTGAAGGCGGAGATCCTGCCGTTGCAGGCGTTGGATATGGCCGCGTGGGACGCTGGCGGCGACCTGACCGGGCTGACGCACCACTCGGACCACGGGTCGAACTACATGGCCATGGTCTACACCGACCGTGTCGTCGAACTCGGCGCCGTCCCGTCCACCGGCACGGTCGGCGACTCGTACGACAATGCCCTGGCCGAGGCGATCAACAACCTCTACAAGACCGAGCTGATCCGTCAGCGCGGTCCGTGGCGGACCGTCGAGCAGGTCGAACTCGCAACCCTCGAGTATGTGTGGTGGTGGAACCATCAGCGACTGCGCGGCGAGCTCGACATGCGCACCCCGATCGAGTTCGAAGACGCGTACTACGCTGACCTCGAATCAGCCCAGCCGGCACCTGCCGGACAAAGAAGCCGATAGGAACGAAAGTCAGGCCGATTCAAGAAGCGCAACGCGCATATCGCGGCACACTGACTGATCGCTGCCGATCCCTCAGCGGGCGAATACCTCGCCACGGGGCGAGGCCAGCCGCGCGGCTCGTCTATCCGAGGTTCTCGAAGGTGTCCTCGCCGGGGCGCCAGACCATCCACGATCCGTCGTGAAAGCCCATAATCTCCGCGATCTCGACGTAGACCTCATCCGCGGTCGGCTTGATGAGCAGGGAGCCTGTGTCGAGAACAACGCGAAGCCCGGTGCCTGTTGCTTCTGTCGTGGAGAGCACGACTCCGGGTGTCAGTCGGCGCAGAGCGTCGGCGTAGCCCAAGTCGGACTCGCGCCACGACCGCGCGTCCACCTCGACAACCGGCCACACGTAGCTGTTCAGGGTGACGGGACTTCCCGCACCTGGCGTGCCGTCGAAGCGAAACTGGACATAGTCGTTGAGGACAAACTCGACGGAATACATCCGGTCGCCGACCAGGCGCGAAAGCAGCTCGTTTGGAACATACGTCTCTGATGGCAACTTAGCCAGTCCCTTCTCGACGTGCTCATCATGCCCGACTGGGCTCGGCGAGGCTCAGACGAAGCGGCTTCGGATCGGAGTCGTGCGACCAGGGCGCCGCAACCCGCTTCCGTCCTATAGCCGGTCCGCCAACGATCCCTCAGCGGACGCCCGCGAGCGGACCGAACGTGACGGAGCCTTCGCACTGATGAGTTATGCGAGCGGGCGGGTTAGTCGACGGGCCAATTGACTAGTCCGCCGCCCGAAAGCACACGATCGACGGCGGACGCAGTCAGAGCAGCTTGGCCAGCGATCTCGTCTCGAGTCATACCGTGAGCGGCGCAGTCGCGGATGACTTCCTCCATCGACGAGAGCATGGTCATTGTTGCGTGGAGCTGCTCTTGCGCCCCTCGCACAGCGAGCTTGACGACGTCCAATCGCGGATCCGTTCGCGTCTCCTTTGGCGGCTGACCCAGCTCTATCTTCCAACCCGGACGAGTGGCGCCGTCGCCTGCGTCTTCTGCCATCGGATCACATTGCCTCCAACGATATTCACGCAGTTCTCCGTCTGTGACGGTCTGCGAGCGCCCGTTAGCCGGTCCGCCCGCGACGCACGGACGATCGGCTATGCATGCCGCGCCTCCGGGCGAGGGGGAAAGGTATCCGCGGGATACCTTTCCTCCTCGACCGAGCATGGGGATGCCGCCTCGCTGCCGGTCGCTCCAGCGATGCATCCGGGTGCCACTGAAAGCGTTGTCGGTTCCCGCGGAGTGGGACCGTGATCAGTCGCTGGCCGATGATTTCGGCGCGAGCGCGGACAGCATGCTCGTGGGCGAACCGATCTCGACGGTACGCGGATCCGCAGTGAAGTCGTGTTCGGTGCGGAGGTCGTAGTAGGCGTGCAGCAATGTGCTCTCGATCACCTCGTCGATCCGAGAATGCCGCACCGCCTCCTGGAGGCTGACCTGCGCGACGTCCGCCTCGAGGTCGTCGGCGGCGATGTCGACGAAACCGACCGAGAGGATCTCGCGTGAGTCCTCGACGGAGACGGCGTTGAACACCCGAGCCGGGACGCCGAAGCCCCGGTCGGCCTCCCACGCGCTGATGAAGTCGTCGAAGGTCGCGCCGTCGCGCAGGCGGCGACGAAAGATCGCGATGATCACGGCCCCGAGCGTACGCGCACGTTCATCCGCGCACCATCCCCGGGTCGACCACCGGACCGTTCGGCATGGCGCGCCCAGATCAGGCGGCGGGCGCTTCGGAGAAGGCCGCCGTCGTCGCCGTAACCTCGCCCGCAGAGATTCTCACTCAGGGGGCGGTCTCAGTCGACCGCGGGGAGCACGAGCTCTTGGCCCGGCTGCACCACGGCGTCGCGCAGGCCGTTGAGCTGCATGATCTCGTGGATGACGTCGCGAGGGTCGGCGGTCGGTGCGATCGACTCGGCGATGCCCCACAGCGAGTCACCGGCGCCGACGACCACGGTCTCGAACGTGGTGGTGGCGCGCCCGTCGTCGATGCCGGCGACGGCTCCGCCCGAGGAGAGCGTTCCGACGAGCACGCCCG
Organism: Agromyces arachidis; assembly: GCF_052805135.1. Classification (NCBI taxonomy): domain Bacteria; kingdom Bacillati; phylum Actinomycetota; class Actinomycetes; order Micrococcales; family Microbacteriaceae; genus Agromyces; species Agromyces arachidis. Next base: position 23,705 of record NZ_JBRBDK010000011.1, on the reverse strand, counting down.
CGACGATCGGCATGGCGGCGAGGATCGTCAGCACGACGCGGCCACGGGGCGTCAATCGGAGTCGGGTGCGCGCCGAGGGCCCCGCGAAGCCGGGCATGGCCGGCGCCGCGCCGACTGATCCGATCACCACTGCACTCATTCCGCACCTCCCTGGGTTCCAGCCACGCATCCGACCCTCGGCCGGGAGGGCCGGATGCGAAGCTGTGTTCCGAATATATCTTCGAACAATCGAACCTGCAAGGACCGGAGGTGGGAGATTCCGGCCCGAATTCCGCGACACACTCGAACGGATGTTTGTCGCGTGCACGCGAGGCGGATACAGTTTCGAATGTCCGACCACAGTCGAACACCGACCACCGACATCCGGGCCATGGCGGCCCCGACGAGAGGGCAGCACGTGAGCATCGAGACCGACCGGGCGAGCGGCACGAGCGGCCGGTCGCGTCGGCGCACGACCCCGAGCGCGAAGCAGCTCGCGATCCTCGATGTCATCCGCGCCTCGGTCGCCGATCGCGGCTACCCGCCCAGCATGCGCGAGATCGGCGACGCCGTCGGGCTGTCCTCGCTCTCGAGCGTGACGCACCAGCTGAACCAGCTCGAGCTGGCCGGGTACCTGCGGCGCGACCCGAACCGCCCCCGCGCCCTCGAGGTCCTGGTCGACGCGCCCAGCTCCGAGCCCAAGCCGTCGGTGGTCGAGTCCGTGTCCATCGGCGACGCCATGATGGTCCCGCTCGTCGGCCGCATCGCCGCGGGCGTGCCGATCACCGCCGAGCAGCAGGTCGAAGAGGTCTTCCCGCTCCCCCGCCAGCTCGTCGGCAAGGGCGAGCTGTTCATCCTGAAGGTCGTCGGCGACTCCATGATCGACGCCGCGATCTGCGACGGCGACTGGGTGGTCGTGCGATCGCAGAAGACGGCCGAGAACGGCGAGATCGTCGCCGCGATGCTCGACGGCGAGGCCACCGTCAAGGTGTTCCGCCAACGCGACGGCCACACCTGGCTGCTCCCCCGCAACTCGGCGTTCGAGCCGATCCTCGGCGACGAGTCCGAGGTGCTCGGCAAGGTCGTCGCGGTGCTCCGCACCGTCTAGCGGGCGCCGTGCCCGGCCATCGCCGGGACGACGATCAGGGCGGATGTCGCGGAGTCGAGCGCGTCATCCGCCCTCGCGCACCTCACGCGGACGCCACCGCGATCCCTGCGCGCACCGAGCGCGCCGCCTCGACGATGTTCGCGAGCGACGCGACCGTCTCGTCGTAGCCTCGCGTCTTCAGTCCGCAGTCGGGGTTCACCCAGAGGCGACCGGCCGGCACGCCGTCGACCGCGCGCTCGAGGAGCGAGCGCACCTCCTCGACGCTCGGCACGCGCGGCGAGTGGATGTCGTAGACACCCGGGCCCACGCCGTGGTCGAAGCCGCTCGCCGCGAGGTCGCCGACGACCTCCATGCGGCTGCGCGCCGCCTCGATCGAGGTCACGTCGGCGTCGAGCTCGCGGATCGCGTCGATGACGACGCCGAACTCCGAGTAGCAGAGGTGCGTGTGCACCTGCGTCGCGGGCGCGGCACCTCCCGTGGCGAGGCGGAACGCGCCGACCGACCAGTCGAGGTACGCCGGCTGGTCGGCGCGCTTCAGCGGCAGCAGTTCGCGCAGCGCGGGCTCGTCGACCTGGATGACGCGGATGCCGGCCTCCTCGAGGTCGCCGATCTCGTCGCGCAGCGCGAGCGCGACCTGCCGGGCGGTGTCGCCGAGCGGCTGGTCGTCGCGCACGAACGACCACGCGAGGATCGTGACCGGCCCCGTGAGCATGCCCTTCACCGGCTTGGCCGTGAGCGACTGGGCGTGCGCCGACCACTCCACGGTCATCGGAGCGGGCCGCGACACGTCGCCCCACAGGATCGACGGGCGCGTGCACCGCGAGCCGTACGACTGCACCCAGCCGTGCTGCGTGACCGCGAAGCCGTCGAGCAGCTCGGCGAAGTACTGCACCATGTCGTTGCGCTCGGGCTCCCCGTGCACGAGCACGTCGAGGCCGAGGTCCTCCTGCAGGCGGATGACGCGCGCGATCTCCTCGCGCATGAGCTCGCGATATGCCGCATCCGTCAACTCGCCCTTCACCAGGCGGGCCCGGGCGCGGCGGATGTCGGCGGTCTGCGGGAACGACCCGATGGTCGTGGTCGGCAGCGCCGGCAGCGCGAGGTCCTCCTGCGCGGCGACCCGATCGTCGTACGCCGCGCGGGCGAATGCGGCGGCGTCGAGCGCGGCGAGGCGGTCGCGCACGGCCGGCACGCGCACGCCCGGCGCGGCGGCTCGGTCGGCGAGGGCGACGGATGCCGCGTCGAGGTCGGCCGCGATCGCCTCGCGTCCCTCGGCGAAGCCGCGCGCGAGCGTCGCGACCTGTGCGACCTTCTGGTCGGCGAACGCGAGCCAGCCGGCGAGTCGCGGGTCCAGCGCGGTCTCCTCGTCGACGTCGTGCGGCACGTGCAGGAGCGACGTCGAGGTCGACACGGCGACGGATCCCGAGAACGAGCGGACCGCCTCGGCGCGGGCGAACGCGTGCGCGAGGTCGCCGCGCCAGATGTTGTGGCCGTCGACGACGCCCGCGACGAGCGTCTTCGCGGCGAGCGCCTCCTCCGTCGCCGGATCGAGCTGCGCGGGGAGGTCGCCGCGGACGAGATCCAGGCCGATGGCCTCGACCGGCGTCGCCGCGAGCGCCGGCAGCGCATCCCCGAGGTCGCCGTACGGTGCCGCGACGAAGATCGCCGGGCGCGCGTCGGCCGCGCCGAGCGCGTCGTACGCCTCCGCGACGGCCTCGAGCACCCGGCCGCGCGGCTCGTCGAGGCTCTCGCTGACGAGACCGGGCTCGTCGAGCTGCACCCACTCCGCGCCCGCGGCGGCGAGTTCGGCCAGGAGCGCGCGGTAGACGGGCACGAGGTCGGCGAGGCGGTCGAGCGGACGGAAGCCGTCGGGCGCGCCATCCGCCGCCTTCGAGAGCAGGAGGAACGTGACCGGGCCGACGAGCACCGGACGCGTGACGAACCCCGCCTCGCGCGCCTCGCGCACCTGGGCGACGAGCGCATCGGCGTGCGGCGCGAACGCGGTATCCGGCCCGATCTCGGGCACGAGGTAGTGGTAGTTCGAGTCGAACCACTTGGTCATCTCGAGCGGCGCGTCGGCACCCTCGCCGCGGGCGACCGTGAAGGTGCCCGCGAGGTCGAGCCGGCCGTCGGCGTCGAGCAGGCGCTCGAAGCGCGCCGGGACCGCGCCCAGGGCGACGGCCGCGTCGAGCACCTGGTCGTAGTACGAGAATGACTCGGGGATCGCCGAGTCCGTGCGGCCGAGCCCGAGCGCGGCGAGGCGTTCGCGCGTGGCGGCGCGCAGGGCCGCGGCCGTGCGCTCGAGCTCGTCGGCGTCGATCCGGCCCGCCCAGAACGCCTCGACGGCGTGCTTCAGCTCGCGGCGGCGCCCGATGCGCGGGTAGCCGAGGATCGTTCCGGTGGGGAAGGCGGGTGCGGTCATCGTTCTCTCGTGTTCCTCTCGGTGCCCGCATGGGCGGGGGCGTTTACGAGGCCGAGCCGGTCGAGCACGGCGAGCACGGCCTCGTGGCGGTTGAACGTGTACAGGTGGAGGCCGGGCGCGCCGCCCGCGAGCACCTCGTCGGCGAGCTTCGCGGCGTACTCGACGCCGAGCGCGAACTGGGCGCCCGCGTCGGGCTCGATCTCGAGGTCGATCGCGAGTCCGGCAGGCGCCGGAACGCCGGTGAGCTGCTCCAGCCGACCCAGGCGCGCGGGCGTCGTCACCGGCATGATGCCCGGCAGGATCGGGATGGTCACGCCGCCGGCACGGGCACGTCGCACGAACGACAGGTAGTCGTCGGCGTGCCAGAACAGCTGCGTGATCGCGAGGTTCGCTCCCGCGACCTCTTTCGCGAGCAGCACGTCGACGTCGTGGCTCGATCCCCGCGAACGCGGGTGGCCGCCGGGGAACGCGGCGACCGCGACGCGCTCCGGTCGCGGTCGCTCCCGGATGGCAGTGACGCCGGGCATGCCCGGAATGCGCGACTGGCCGAACGGCTCGCGCTCCTCCTGGACGCGGTGGATCAGCTGCACCAGCTCGGCGGCGCTGTGCAGGTCGCCGATCGCGTCCTCCGCGTCGGCGGTGCCCGCGGGCGGATCGCCGCGCAGCGCCAGGAAGCTCGTGACGCCGGCGTCGAGGAACTCGCGCACGAGCCGGTTCGCCTCGGCGTGGCTCGAACCGACGCACGTCAGGTGGGCCATGGGCTCGACGCTCGTCTGCTCGAGCATGTACCGGAGCACGGTCAGCGAGCGATCGCGGCTCGACCCGCCCGCGCCGAACGTGACCGAGATGAAGGCGGGCTCGACCTCCGCGAGGCGGTCGATGGTGCGGCCGAGCGCGATCGCCGCCGCGTCGGAGCGCGGCGGGAACAGCTCGAACGAGATCGGCACGCGCGGCCGGGCGGCGGGGCCGTCGGGCTCGGTTCCGGTCATGTCGCTCCAGGTGGCGAGCAGTTCCGGGTCGGTCGAGTGCACGGCACGCCGCGCCCGACCGGCCGGAACGGCAGGCGGGTCTCGCGGGCGGGTGCCGGGCTCGGCGGTCGCTCCAGGCGGGCGGCATCCGGCCGCTCGCCACGATCAGGTGCGACGATACGCCGCGTTCGCGGCATCCGCCCCGGTGTTACGACGCGTGACTCGGACGGCGCCGCGACGGGGCGATCGAGCGGATGCTACGCGAGCGCCTCGGCGCGGAACTCCTCGAGCTGCGCGGCCTGCTCGGGCGAGGCGAGCGCCCGGATCCGCGTGCCGTCCTCGACGTAGTCGGTGGAGAGCACGCGACCGCCCTCGTGCAGCGCCGAGATGACGTCGCCCCGGTCGTACGGCACGAGGAGGTCGACCTCGACGGCGGGATCGGGCAGCATGCGCCCGATCGCGGCGAGCACCTCGGCGACGCCCTCGCCCGTGCGCGCGGACGCGAACACCGCGTTCGGCTCGAGGCCCTGCAGGACCAGGCGGTCCTCGGGCGCGATGAGGTCGGCCTTGTTGAAGACGACGAGCTCGGGGATGTCGCGTGCGCCCACCTCGCCGATGACGTCGCGCACCGTGGCGATCTGCTGCGCGGGGTCGGGGTGCGCCGCGTCGACGACGTGCACGATCAGGTCGGCGTCGCCGACCTCCTCGAGCGTCGAGCGGAACGCCTCGACCAGCTGGTGCGGCAGGTTCCGCACGAAGCCGACCGTGTCGGCGATCGTGTAGATGCGTCCGTCGGCCGTCGTGTTGCGGCGCACGGTCGCATCGAGCGTCGCGAACAGCGCGTTCTCGACGAGCACGCCCGCTCCCGTGATGCGGTTGAGCAGGCTCGACTTGCCCGCGTTCGTGTACCCCGCGATCGCGACCGACGGCACGGCGTTGCGCTTGCGGTTGGCGCGCTTGGCGTCGCGCGCGGGCTTCATGCCCGCGATCTGCCGGCGCAGCCTCGCCATGCGGGTGTGGATCCGTCGACGGTCGAGTTCGATCTTCGTCTCACCGGGACCACGGGAGCCCATGCCGGCGCCCGCGCCGCCCACCTGGCCACCGGCCTGGCGGGACATCGACTCGCCCCAACCGCGCAGGCGCGGAAGCAGGTACTCGAGCTGCGCGAGCTCGACCTGCGCCTTGCCCTCGCGGCTCTTCGCGTGCTGGCTGAAGATGTCGAGGATCACCGCGGTGCGGTCGATGACCTTGACCTTGACCGCGTCCTCGAGCGCACGGCGCTGGCTCGGAGCGAGCTCGGTGTCGGCGACCACGGTGTCCGCACCGAGCGCGGCGACCACGTGCCGCAGCTCCTCGGTCTTCCCGCGGCCGAGGTACGTGCTGGGGTCCGGATGCGGACGGCGCTGCAGCACGCCGTCGAGCACGCGCGCTCCGGCCGTCTCGGCGAGCGCGGCGAGCTCGCGGAGCGAGTTCTCGGCATCCTCGAGCGAGCCCTGCGGGTACACGCCGATGAGCACGACGTTCTCCAGGCGCAGCTGCCGGTACTCGACCTCGGTGACGTCCTCGAGTTCGGTCGACAGGCCGCCGACGCGGCGGAGCGCCGCACGCTCCTCGCGGTCGTACTGCTCGCCGTCGTACCCGTCGTACCCGTCCGCCTCGCGCGCGCGCCCGTCGCCGTCGCGCTGGATCGAGGTGGCGTCGGCGCCGCCGAATCGCGCGACACCGGCGCGCGTCTCCGCGCTGCGCAGCACGCGCTCGACCGCGTCGTCGGAGGGCTCGTGTGCAGCGTCGTTCATCAGGTCCAGCCTACTTCCGTTCGTGCGATAGGTTCCCGTGTATGCCGCAGGAGCACTACTTCTCGTCCAAGCCCGCCGATCAGGGGGCCCTGCGGACCGTGCCCGTGCGCCTCGCCGGCCGCGACGTCGAGGTGGTGACGGCGGGCGGCGTGTTCAGCCCCGGCCATCTCGACCTCGGCACGCGCGTGCTGCTCGACGAGGTGCCCGATGCGCCGCAGGCGGGCCACCTGCTCGACCTCGGATCGGGCTGGGGCCCGATCGCGCTGACCATGGGGCTCGAGGCGCCGCATGCCACGGTGTGGGCGGTGGACGTGAACGAGCGGGCGCTCGACCTGGTCCGGAGGAATGCGCGGCGGTTGGGCCTCGACAAGGTCAACGCCGTCGCGCCCGACGATGTTCCCGCCGACGTGCGATTCGCCGCCATCTGGTCCAACCCGCCGATCCGCATCGGCAAGGCCGAGCTGCACGCCCTGCTGCGCCGCTGGCTGCCGCACCTCGCGGACGGCGCCACCGCGTGGCTGGTCGTGCAGAAGAACCTCGGCGCCGACTCGCTCCAGCGCTGGCTCGCCGAGGAGTTCGGGGACGGCTGGACCGTCGCCCGTGCCGCCACGTCGAAGGGCTTCCGCGTGCTCACGGTGACCCGAGGGCGCTGAGCCGGAGCATCTGGGGAGGCGCCGCCGCGCCGCCGCGGTACGGATCGCCGGGGCTCGGGCCGCCGGCATCCGCTCGCTCAGGCGAGGCTCAGCACGCCGTCGAAGACGAGTTCGGCCGGCCCCGACAGCAGCACGTGCTCCCCGTCGGCCTGCTCGGCCATCCGGACGCCCACGATGCCTCCCGGAACCTGGACGACCCACTCAGTGGGCGCGCCCGCTCCGGCCCAGTGCCGCACCGCGAGCGCCGAGGCGACGGCGCCGGTACCGCACGAGAGCGTCTCACCGGAGCCGCGCTCGTGCACGCGCATGCGGATGCGGCCGCGCCCGCCCTCGACGAGCGGCTCGGCGGGCACCACGAACTCGACGTTCGCGCCGGCCTGCGGCTGCGGCTCGATGAGCGGGATGTAGGCGAGGTCGAGCCCGTCGAGCTCGTCGTCGTCGGCGAGCGCGACCACGACGTGCGGGTTGCCTACGTCGATGCCGAGGCCGGGCCGGGCCACCGGGAGGTTCTTGGCTCGGACGAGCGGCTGGCCGCCGTCGAGGCGCCACAGGCCGAGGTCGGCCTCGAAGCCGCCGTTGCCGAGCGCCCGGACGCGTCGCACGCCGGCACGGGTCCCGACCGCGAGCCACTCGTCGGGCCCGAGGTCGACCAGCCCCTGGTCGATGAGGTAGCGGACGAACACGCGGATGCCGTTGCCGCACATCTCCGACGGGCTCCCGTCGGCGTTCCAGTAGTCCATGAACCACGTCGCCTGCGGATCCTCCGCGAGGGCCGCGGCGCCGTCGTCGAGGCGCTCGGAGCGCACGGCGCGGATCAGGCCGTCGGCCCCCACCCCGAAGTGCCGGTCGCACACCGCCGCGATCCGGGTCGGGGTGAGGTCGGTCTCGCCGTCGGGGTCGCTGAACAGCACGAAGTCGTTGCCCGTGCCGTGTCCCTTGGTGAACCGCAGATCGAAGACCATCGCCCCAGTCTAGGCAGCGGCGGGGCGCCGTCCTGCGCGGCGTGCTCACCGTCGGGGCGTCACCCCTCGGCGGCCTGCCGCGACACCTCGGCCGCGAGCGCGGCGGGGTCGTCGGCGTCGACGACGGATGCCGCGGCGTACCGCCGGAACCACCCGACCTGCCGGCGGGCGTAGGTGCGGGTGAGGGCCTGGGTCTCCGCGATCGCGTCGGCCTGCGACATCCCGCCGTGGATCTCCGCGAGCGCCTGCGCGTAGCCGATGGCCTTCCGCGCGGTCACGCCGCGCTCGATGCCCTGCGGGATGAGCCCGCGCACCTCGTCCAGGAGTCCGTCGGCCCACATCCGGAGCGCGCGGGCGTCGAGCCGCTCGACGAGGCGCGCCCGCTCGCCGCGCAGGTGCACGATGCGGTGGGGTCGCCACGCCACGGGCTCATCCGGGAGGCGCGCCGCCTTCGGCTCCCCGGTCAGCTCGATGACCTCCAGCGCGCGCACGATCCGGCGGCCGTTCTGCGGGTCGACGGATGCCGCGGTGGCCGCATCGAGCTCGCGGAGCCGCCGGTGGAGGAGGCCGGGCCCGGACTCGGCGAGCTCGTGCTCGAGCCGGGCGCGGATCGCGGCATCCGTGCCGGGGAACCGGAGGTCGTGGATGACGCTGGACACGTACAGGCCCGATCCCCCGGTGAGCAGCGCGACGCCTCCGCGAGCGCCGATGTCGGCGACCGCGGCGCGGGCGGCGCGCTGGTACGCGGCGACGGACGCCTCGTCGGTGACCTCGAGGACGTCGAGGAGGTGGTGCGGCACGCCCTCCCGTTCGTCGGGGTCGAGCTTCGCGGTGCCGATGTCCATGCCGCGGTACAGCTGCATGGCGTCGGCGTTCACGACCTCGGCGAACCCTCCCCGCGCGGCGACGGCATGCGCGAGATCGAGGGCGAAGCGCGACTTGCCGGTGCCGGTGGCGCCGACGATCGCGATGAGCGTCACGTCAGCGGAGGCCGTCGGCCGGGTCGTAGATCGGCATGGTCCCGACGCCGGGCGAGGTGAGCGGTTCCGACCCGACGCGCAGGGTCGGCAGGCCGAGCGCGACGCGGCCGGGGGCGGATGCCGCGGCGCCGGTCGCGACGGGGACGCCGCAGCTCTCGGCCTGCGCGCGGTCCCACGCGTCGCCGGCACGCGTGCGGCGGATGCGCAACGGGCTGCCGTCGGTCGAGTCGGCGAGCAGGTGGAACGGCGCGGCCTGCGTGATCACGACCGAGACGACGTCGCCGGGGCGCGGCAGGTCGGAGCCGGCGGGCACCTCGAAGTGGACGAGCCGGCTGTCCTCGGCTCGGCCGCTCATGCGGTGCGTCTCGGCATCCTTCTTGCCCTCGCCGGTCGAGACCAGCACCTCGACGGCGGTGCCGACGAGCTTCTGGTTCTCCTCCCACGAGATGCGCTCCTGCAGTGCGATGAGCCGGTCGTAACGCTCCTGCACGACCTCCTTCGGCACCTGGTCCTCCATGGTCGCCGCGGGCGTGCCGGGGCGGATGGAGTACTGGAACGTGAAGGCCGACGCGAACCGGGCGGCCTCGACGACGCGGAGGGTCTCCTGGAAGTCCTCTTCCGTCTCGCCGGGGAAGCCGACGATGATGTCGGTCGAGATCGCGGCGTTCGGGATCCTCGCGCGAACGCGATCGAGGATCCCGAGGAACTTCTCGGACCGGTACGAGCGGCGCATCGCCTTGAGGATCCGGTCGGAGCCGGACTGCAGCGGCATGTGGAGCTGCGGCATCACGTTCGGCGTCTCTGCCATGGCTTCGATGACGTCGTCGGTGAACGCGGCCGGGTGCGGGCTCGTGAACCGGATGCGCTCGAGCCCGTCGATCTCGCCGGCGGCGCGCAGGAGCTTGCCGAACGCGTGCCGGTCGCCGAACTCGACGCCGTAGGAGTTGACGTTCTGGCCGAGCAGCGTGACCTCGATCGCGCCGTCCTCGACGAGCGCCTGCACCTCGGCGAGGATCTCGCCGGGCCGGCGGTCCTTCTCCTTGCCGCGCAGGGCGGGCACGATGCAGAACGTGCAGGTGTTGTTGCAGCCCACGGAGATCGAGACCCAGCCCGAGTAGGTGGAGTCGCGCTTGGTGGGCAGCGTCGACGGGAAGACCTCGAGCGCGTCGAGGATCTCGAGCTGCGCCTCGTCGTTGTGCCGCGCGCGCTCGAGGAGGCTCGGCAGCGAGCCCATGTTGTGCGTGCCGAACACCACGTCGACCCATGGGGCCTTCTCGAGGATGACGTTCTTGTCCTTCTGGGCGAGACATCCGCCGACGGCGATCTGCATGCCGGCGTGGCGGCGCTTCACCCCGGCGAGATGGCCCAGGTTGCCGTAGAGCTTGTTGTCGGCGTTCTCGCGAACGGCGCAGGTGTTGATCACGACGACGTCGGGCTCGGCACCGTCGGCGGGGACGTACCCGGCGGCTTCGAGCGAACCGCTGAGCCGCTCGGAATCGTGCACGTTCATCTGGCACCCGTAGGTGCGGACCTCGTACGTGCGCGGCGCGACGGTGTCGACCGCGCCGGCCGCGCGCGTCGCCTCGTGGATGGTGCTCATGATCGCACCAGTCTACGAGCCGTCAGTCGGGGTCGCCGTCGAGCGCGACGCGCACCGCCTCGCGCACGACCTCGCTGCCGTACCCGCGACGCAGGAGGAAGGCGGTGAGCCGGCGCTGTGCGACCGATCGTTCCAGCCCGGCGAGCTGGCGGACGCGACGCTCGGCGATCGCGGTCGCATGCTCGAGCTCGACATCGGGGTCGAGCGCGTCGAGCGCAGCGCGTGCGAGGTCGCCGTCGATTCCTCGGCGTCCGAGTTCGTGCAGCAGCGCGCCGCTCCCCCGCCCGCGACGAACGCCGTGGCTGTGCACGAGCTGCTCCGCGAGGCGCCGGTCGTCGAGGTACCCCAGTCGCTCGTAGCGCTCGACCCACTCCTCGACCTCGACGTCGTCGAGACCGTGCTCGCCGAGTGCCGACCGCACCTCGGCCACCGACAGCGACGACCGGCGGAGCCGGCCCACGATCATCCGGTCGATGCGCTCGTCTCGCTCGACGCCCGTCTCGGCGCGCGGCTCGTCGTCGACGACGGCCGCCACGCGGCGGCCCGCGCGACGCGGCGCCGACGGGACCTCGCCTTCGGCGGCGGGCACGCCACGCGGCGCGCCCGCACGACGCCCGCGGCCGGCCGGGTGGCGCCCTCCGACGACGGATGACCGCTCGTCGACGGCCCGTGCGCCCCACCCGGCACCGTGATCGGGCTCGACTGATCCGTCGCCTGCCGATTCCGCCGCGCCGCCGCCTCGCTCAGGCGACGGCGCGGCCCACGGAAGATAGGTGACCGGAGCCAGTCCGTCATTCCGCTGTTCGTCCATGCGATGCGGGCTCAGGCGCCCTTGCGCTTCGCGGCGAGCGACTCCACCTTCGCGACCGGCGCGACCGGTGCCGCCCCTGCCGCGGGCTGGCCGATGCCGAGCTTCGCGAGGATCTTGCGCTCGATGTCGGCCGCGATGTCGGGGTTCTGCAGCAGGAAGTTGCGCGCGTTCTCCTTGCCCTGGCCGAGCTGGTCCCCGTCGTACGTGTACCAGGCCCCCGACTTCTTGACGATGGCCTGGTCGACGCCGTAGTCGATGAGGCTGCCCTCTCGCGAGATCCCGACGCCGTACAGGATGTCGAACTCGGCCTGCTTGAACGGCGGCGCCATCTTGTTCTTGACGACCTTCACGCGCGTGCGGTTGCCCACCGCCTCGGTGCCGTCCTTCAGCGTCTCGATCCGACGGATGTCGAGCCGGACCGAGGCGTAGAACTTCAGGGCCTTGCCGCCCGCGGTCGTCTCGGGGCTGCCGAAGAAGACGCCGATCTTCTCACGCAGCTGGTTGATGAAGATCGCCGTGGTCTTGGTCTGGTTGAGGCCACCGGTCAGCTTGCGCAGGGCCTGCGACATCAGGCGCGCCTGGAGGCCGACGTGGGAGTCGCCCATCTCGCCTTCGATCTCCGCACGCGGAACGAGCGCGGCGACCGAGTCGATGACGACGAGGTCGATCGAACCGGATCGGATCAGCATGTCGGCGATCTCGAGCGCCTGCTCGCCCGTGTCGGGCTGCGAGACGAGGAGGGAGTCGATGTCGACGCCGAGCTTCTTGGCGTACTCGGGGTCGAGCGCGTGCTCGGCGTCGATGAAGGCCGCGATGCCGCCCGCGCGCTGCACGTTCGCGATCGCGTGGAGCGTGAGCGTGGTCTTTCCCGAGGATTCAGGGCCGTAGATCTCGATGATTCGGCCTCGCGGGAGGCCGCCGACGCCGAGCGCCACGTCGAGCGCGATCGAACCGGTGGGGATGATCTCGACCGGTGCGCGCTCCTCGCTGCCGAGGCGCATCACCGAGCCCTTGCCGAACTGGCGGTCGATCTGGGCGAGTGCGGTCTCGAGGGCCTTCTCGCGGTCTGCGGGTGATGGCATCGGTGCTCCTTGGGATCGTGTGCGGCTGCCTCTAGGCTGTCGGTCCGCGTGCCGGGCCGTGACCCGGCACGTCTCGCGACAAGGCGTTGGCGGTGTGTTCCGACGCTTCGACCGTATGGCCGGCCACCGACATCCCGTCGCCCGAGGCGACGTGATGTGGACGGGTGCGTCATCCCCTCCGCTGTGCAGGAGCCTAGCGCGCGAACCGAACGGATGTTCGACGACACGCGCGGCGCGTCGAACGAGTCTTCGGCAGGATCAGCCGCGCTCCCGCGGCAGCGGCCGCCCGGCACCGTGACGACGCGACTCCGGGACGTCGGTCGCGCGGCAGATCGCGAACCAGACGTCGCGTGGCGCGACGCCGTCGGCCAGCGCCTCGGCGGCCGTGCGTCCGCCGACCTCGGCGAGCACCAGGTCGTTCACGACGACGCCGCCGTACGCGGCGCCGAACTCCTGCTCGATCGCCAGGGTGAACTCGCTGCGCTTCACGGATGCCTCCGGACATGACGTCGGCCGGTCCGAGGACCGGCCGAAGTCGTATTCAGGTGTCTGCGGGTCAGCGGACCATCATGTCCGCGTCGAACTCGGCGACGAGGTCGTCGGGCAGGCTGTCGGGCACCGACGGGGTGCTGAGCCCCTCGAGGACCGCGATGCGGTCGCCGACCTCGTGCATGATCACCGAGATGGGCGTGTCGAGCGCCTCGGCCACGGAAGCGAGGATCTCGCTCGAAGCCTCCTTCTGACCGCGCTCGACCTCGCTGAGGTACCCGAGCGCGACGCTCGCCTTGCTGGCGACCTGACGCAGGGTGCGGCCCTTCTGCAGGCGGAAGTCCCGGAGCACGTCGCCGATCTCCTGTCGAACCAGAACCATCGGAACCTCCCTCTCAGATGCCGGCGGCCCCTGCGGGGCCGGTGCGGGGAGGTCAGTCTAGCTCCTCATCCCGATGTACCGAGCCTACCGACGCACACTGGACTTTTCTTGTGAACCTGCCACCTGTAACAGGCTGTTCACGTGCGCTATTCCGCGGCTCGCGGGCCGAGCGCGTCCAGTTCCCGCATCGCCTCCGCGAGGGCTCGCGCGACCGTCGCTCGACGGACGGCCGACCGGTCTCCGTCGAGGCGCAGGGCGACCGAGCGCACGCCGCGCGCCGAGGCGATCCCGATGAAGACGGCACCCGGCGGGTGGCCGTCCTGCGGGTCCGGCCCGGCGACGCCGGTCGTGCCGATCCCGAGGTCTGCGGGCCGGCCGTCCACCGCGCACAGCGACCGGACGTGGTCGGCGAGCTGCTCGGCGACTTCATGATCCACGGGACCGCGCTCGGCGAGGAGGTGCGCGTCGACGTCGACGAGCGCGCGCTTCAGGTCGGTGGCGTAGGCGACGATGCCGCCGAGGAACGTCGCAGAGGCGCCCGGGACGTCGACGAGCGTGGCGGCCAGGAGGCCGCCCGTGAGCGACTCGGCGCAGGCGATCGTGCGACCTGACGCGGTCAGCCGCGCGACGAGCGCCGCGGCATCGGTGGTCGCGGGCGGCGAGGTCGGATCGGCCGCCGCCCGGGTCATCGCGACTCGGCCCGGTGCTCGCGCGACAGGCGGATCGCATCGCGCACGTAGAGCAGGCCCGACCAGACCGTCAGCACGAGCGCGGCGATCATGAACGCCCAGTTGACCCAGACGATCCAGTCGCCCACGAGCGTCCAGAGCGGGGTGAGGAACAACGAGATGGCGATCGCCTGGGTGAGGGTCTTGAGCTTGCCGCCCGACGACGCGGGCACGACGGTGCCGCGACCGAGCTCGACGAAGCGCCACACCGTGATGCCGACCTCGCGCACCACGATGACGATCGTGATCCACCACGGCAGCTCGCCCAGGATCGACAGGCACACGAGTGCACCGCTCGTCAGGAGCTTGTCTGCGATCGGGTCGAGGAGCTTGCCGAGGTCGGTCACGAGTCCGTTGCGGCGGGCGAGCCAGCCGTCGACCCAGTCCGTCGAGATCGCGACGATGAAGATGGCCGCGGCCCACCACCGCATGGCCCCGTCGGAACCGGCATCGGCGAGCAGGAGCCAGAAGAAGACCGGGGCCATCACGATCCGGACGACCGTGATGGCGTTCGGCAGGTTCCAGTTCGCCGAACGAGCGCGGGCCGTGGGTGAACTCATGTGGTCAGCCTAGTGCGCGACCGCCGCGGCCCCACGGGTCATCCGGCCCACCGGTCAGTCGCGGCCGGTGAGGCCCCACGCGTCCTCGTCGGAGTCCGCGTCGACCTCCTCGAGGCCCTGGGTCGCGCGCCCGACGGGGTCGTCGTACCGGTCGTCGGCCTCGGCGTCCCGCGCCGGCGGGACGGGCGTCCCGCCGATCTCCTGGGTCGCCCCGTCGTCGGCCACGGGGGCCGCGGCGACCTGGCCCGGGGCGGGCGCCGGCGGGCCCGCCGGCTCCTCGCCGCGCAGCTTCGCGAGCACGCCGAGCAGCTGCTCGGGCGTGACGAGCACGTCGCGAGCCTTCGACCCCTCCGACGGGCCGACGATCTCACGCGACTCGAGGAGGTCCATGAGCCGGCCCGCCTTCGCGAACCCGACGCGGAGCTTGCGCTGCAGCATCGACGTCGAGCCGAACTGCGTCGAGACCACGAGCTCCGCCGCCGCGAGCAGCAGCTCGAGGTCGTCGCCGATGTCGGAGTCGATCTCCTTCTTCTCGACGGCGGCCTCCACGTCCTTGCGGTACTCGGGCCGCGCCTGACGCGTCACGTGCTTCACCACGCGATCGATCTCGGTCTCGGTCACCCACGCGCCCTGCACGCGGATCGGCTTGGACGCGCCCATCGGCAGGAAGAGCGCGTCGCCCTGGCCGATCAGCTTGTCGGCGCCGGGCTGGTCGAGGATGACGCGCGAGTCCGTGACGCTCGTCACCGCGAACGCCAGCCGCGACGGCACGTTCGCCTTGATGAGACCGGTGACGACGTCCACCGACGGTCGCTGGGTCGCGAGCACGAGGTGGATGCCGGAGGCGCGGGCGAGCTGGGTGATGCGCACGATCGAGTCCTCGACGTCTCGCGGCGCGACCATCATGAGGTCGGCGAGCTCGTCGACGACCACCAGCAGGTACGGATAGGGCTTGAGCTTGCGCTCCGACCCGGCCGGGAGCACGATCTCGTCGTCGACCACCGCCTTGTTGAAGTCGTCGATGTGCCGGAAGCCGAACGACGCGAGGTCGTCGTACCGCATGTCCATCTCCTTCACGACCCACTGGAGCGCCTCGGCGGCCTTCTTCGGGTTCGTGATGATGGGAGTGATCAGGTGCGGCACGCCCGCGTACGGGGCGAGTTCGACGCGCTTCGGGTCGATCAGGACCATCCGCACCTCGGACGGCTTCGCACGCATGAGGAGGCTGGTGATCATCGAGTTAACGAAGCTCGACTTGCCCGATCCGGTCGACCCGGCGACGAGCAGGTGCGGCATCTTGGCCAGGTTGGCCACCACGTAGCCGCCGCCGACGTCCTTGCCGACGCCGATCGTCATCGGGTGCTTCGCGTTCACCGACGCGCCGGAGCGCAGCACGTCGCCCAGCGTGACCGTCTCGCGGTCGGCGTTCGGGATCTCGACGCCGATGGCGCTCTTGCCCGGGATCGGCGAGAGGATGCGCACCTCGTTGGACGCGACCGCGTAGGCGAGGTTCTTCGACAGCGCCGTGACGCGTTCGACCTTGACGCCCGGTCCGAGCTCGATCTCGTACTGGGTCACCGTCGGCCCGCGGGAGAAGCCGGTGACCTTCGCGTCGACGTTGAACTGGTCGAGGACGGCCGTGATCTGGCGCACCACGTCGTCGTTGACCGCGGACCGCGTCTTCGCCGGGGCACCCGCCGCCAGCGTCGAGGCCGCGGGCAGGTGGTAGGGCCGATCGGGCTCGTCCGGAGCGACCGGGGTCGCGTCGGACGGCGCTGCGGCGCCCGCGGCGCCGTCCACGGCGACGACGCCCGCAGCGACCGCGGGCTCGATGCCGGCCGGGGGCTGCACCGCCGCGCCGGCCTCGTCGGCCTGCAGCCCCGTGCCGCCGTGGGGCAGTTCGCCCGTGACCTGCTGCACGGCCGACTCGGCACGTTCGAGGTCGTCGATCACGCCGGCGCCGTAGGCGTCGCCGGCGGACCGCGCGCCCTCGAGCGGGGTGTCGAAGCTGCCCGCTGCCGACCCCTGGCCGAACACCTCGGTCAGCCCCTCGGCGCCCGCGGCCTCGAAATCGGGGTCCTCCTCGCGGTTCGACGAGTTGCGACGCCACCACGGCAGCAGGCCGCCGCCGGCCTGCTCGTCGTCGTCGATCCCGTCGAGTTCGACCTGCTCCGCTCGATCCTTCCGCGAGCGGCGCTTGGGCTTCTCGGCGCCATCCGACGCGGTGGACTGCCCCTCGCCGTGGTCGACCGCACCGAAGAGCCACTCGTACAGCTCGCGGAACCGCTGCGGGATGCGGTTCGGCGGCGTCTTGGTGAGGATCAGCAGTGCCAGGATCCCGAGCAGGCCGAGTGTGATCGCGGCGCCGACGTCGGTGAGGAGGAAGACGAGCGGCTGCGCGAGCATCCAGCCGAGGATGCCGCCGGCGGTGGCGAGCTCCGGCATGCCCGCGCTCGGCGAGGGCTGGCCGCCGAAGAGGTGGCAGAGCCCCGAGACGGTGACCAGCAGCATGCCGAGGCCGATCCCGATGCGCGTGTTGTCGTGCACCGAGCTCGGGTGGCGGAACAGCCAGACCGCGAACATGAGCATCACGACCGGCAGCGCGAACGCGACCCGTCCGAAGAGCCCGCCGAACGTGTACGCGTCGAGCGTGCGCGCGACCGGGTCGTTGATCAGGAACCACTCGACGACGGCGCCGGCCACGGCGAGCAGCACCAGGAAGAACGGCAGCCCGTCGCGACGCTCCTCGCGCGCGAGCGTCTCGGGCCCGAGCGCACGTGCGGCACCGCCGGTCAGGTGCGCCAGCCCCATCCAGGCGCGGACGAGGAGGCCGGGTCGGTCCGGCGCCGGGGTGCGCGACGCCCGCGTCGACGATCGCTGCGCCGGCAGCTTCTTCGTGGGCGCGGTGCGGGTCGAGGCGCCGCGGCCGGACGCGCCCGAGCCGCGGCCGGACGCACCCGAGGCGCGGCCGTTCGACTTGGTGCTCGTAGCCATGCGTTCCACGTTACGGCCCACCGCCGACGCCGCCTCGCAGGCCGGTCGAGTGTCGCCCGCGCCGGTTCGGACGCGGCGGCGGCCGATCAGGCCAGGCGACGCACCATCGTGTCGCGCCCCGAGGCCGACGCCACCACCGCGAACCCCTCCGAACGGTAGAGCTCCCGCGCGAAGTTGTCGTGCTCCACGCTGAGCGCCAGTCGCGCGTACCCGCCGGCCCGGGCCTCGGCCGCCAGAGCCCGCACGAGGGCGCGGCCGACGCCCTGCGACCGCCACAGCGGACGCACGCCGACGATCAGCTCGGGGACCCCCGCGGCGACGAACCCCATCGACGGCCGGTCGGCCCCGAAGAGCCGGAACCAGGCGGCGCCGACCGGTCGACCGTCGCCGTCGAGCGCGACCACGCCGCGATCCGCGGGACGCTGCCATCCGGCCACGTACGCCGCGTGCCGCGCATCGGCGAGCACCACTGGCCTCGGACGGGTGGCGCCGGGACGCCAGTTCGCGGCCTCGACGACCATGTCGGCGAGGAATCCGCCGTGGGCCGCCTCCGCAGGCGCGATCGTGAACTCCGCCATGCGCGGAGGGTACGCGAACGCCGTTACGGCGATGTTTCGTGCGAGCGGATGCCGCGCGGCATCCGCTCGCCGCCTAGGCCTCGATGACGAGCGGGACGAGCATCGGCCGACGGCGCAGGCGCCGGTTGACCCAGCTGCCCAGCGTGCGGCGCACCGTCTGCTGGAGCGCCCGCGGATCGCGCACGCCGTGGTGCGCGGCATCGGCGAGCGCGGCGACGATCTTCGGCTTGACGTCCTCGAACACCGCGTCGTCCTCGGCGAACCCGCGAGCGTGGATCTCGGGGCCGACGATGACCTTGCCGGTGTTCGCGTCGACCACGATGATGACCGAGATGAATCCCTCCTCGGAGAGGATGCGGCGGTCCTTCAGGTCGGCGTCGGTGATCTCGCCCACCGTCGAGCCGTCGACGTACACGAAGCCGAGGTCGAGCTGGCCGGCCACCGTCACCCGCCCGTCGCGCAGGTCGAAGACCGTGCCGTTCTCGCCGAGGAACGTGCGCTCGGCGGGGATCCCGGTGTCCTGCGCGAGGCGCGCGTTCGCCACCAGGTGCCGGTACTCGCCGTGGATCGGGATGACGTTGCGCGGCTGCAGGATGTTGTAGCAGTACAGCAGCTCGCCCGCTGCGGCGTGGCCGGAGACGTGCACCTTCGCGTTGCCCTTGTGCACGACGTTCGCTCCGAGCTTCGTGAGCCCGTCGATGACGCGGTAGACGGCGTTCTCGTTGCCGGGGATGAGGCTCGAGGCGAGGATGACGGTGTCGCCCTCCCCCACCTCGATCTGGTGGTCGCGGTTGGCCATCCGCGAGAGCACCGCCATCGGCTCGCCTTGCGACCCGGTCGACATGTAGACGATGCGGTCGTCGGGGATGTCGCCGGCCTTCTTGTAGTCCACCAGCACGCCCGGCGGGACGTCGAGGTAGCCGAGGTCGGCCGCGATGGTCATGTTGCGCACCATCGAGCGGCCCAGGAGCGCGACGCGGCGACCGTTCTGGTGCGCGGCGTGGAGCACCTGCTGCACGCGGTGCACGTGGCTGGAGAAGCTCGCGACGATCACGCGGCGCGGAGAGCGCGCGATGACCTCGTCGAGGACCGGGCCGATGGCGCGCTCCAGCGGGGTGAATCCGGGCACGTCCGCGTTGGTCGAGTCGACCATGAACAGGTCGACGCCCTCCTCGCCGAGGCGGGCGAACTCGCGCAGGTCGGTGAGGCGGCCGTCCAGCGGGAGCTGGTCCATCTTGAAGTCGCCCGTGGCCAGCACGGTGCCGGCATCCGTTCGGATCGCCACCGCCAGCGCGTCGGGGATCGAGTGGTTGACCGCGATGAACTCGAGGTCGAACGGGCCGAGCGTCTCGTGCTGGCCCTCCTTCACCGTGAGGCTGTACGGCTGGATGCGGTGCTCCTTGAGCTTCGCCTCGACGAGCGCCAGGGTCAGCTGGGACCCCACGAGCGGGATGTCGGCGCGGAGCTTCAGCAGGTAGGGCACGGCACCGATGTGGTCCTCGTGGCCGTGGGTGAGTACGACCGCGACGACGTCGTCGAGGCGGTCGCGCAGGAACCCGAAGTCGGGCAGGATCAGGTCGACGCCCGGCTGGTGCTCCTCGGGGAAGAGCACGCCGCAGTCGACGATCAGCAGCTTGCCGTCGATCTCGAAGAGCGTCATGTTGCGGCCGACCTCGCCGAGGCCGCCGATCGGGATGACGCGGAGCGTGCCGGCTTCGAGCGGCGCGGGGTCGATGACTTCGTCGGGCATGTGCCCTCCTCACATTCGCGGTGTTCAGTTCGGTGCGACCCTCGTGGTCGCGGATGTCTCGTGGTACGCGCTCCGCGGGCCCGCCGCGCGCCGGCGCGGTCAGCGCGTGGTGCCGGCCACCTTCGGCAGCGCGCCGCCCGCGGCGGCGTTGCGGTCGGGGCGGAAGTTGCGGAAGTCGACGCCGGGGATGCCCTGCACGAGGTCGATCTCGTCCTCGATCAGCGCGGCCTCCCACTCCTCGGGGCCGACGAGCGGAAGCCGAACGCGCGGGCTGCCGATCCGGCCGAGGCCGTGCAGGATGTACTTCGCCGCGACGGTGCCGGGCACGTGCGTCATCACCGCCCGCACCAGCGGCTCGAGGCGCCGGTGCTCGGCGGTCGCGGCCGCCAGGTCGCCGCGGTTGACGGCGTCGACGATCGCCCGGTACGGCGCGGGCGCGATGTTCGCGGTCACGCCGATGAGTCCCGTCGCGCCGATCGAGAGGTGCGGCAGGACGTTGGCGTCGTCGCCGGAGAAGTACATGAGGTCGGTCTGGTTGAGCACGCGGCTGACCTCGGAGAAGTCGCCCTTGGCGTCCTTGATGGCCAGGATGTTCGGGTGCTTCGCGAGGCGCAGGATCGTCTCGTACTTGATCGGAACGCCGGTGCGGCCCGGGATGTCGTAGAGGATCACGGGCAGGTCCGTGGCATCCGCGACCAGCCGGAAGTGCGTCAGGATGCCGGCCTGCGTCGGCTTGTTGTAGTACGGCGTGACGATCATGATGCCGTCGGCGCCGGCACGCTCGCTGTGCTTGTACAGCTCGATGGCGTGCGCGGTCTCGTTCGATCCGCCGCCGGTGATGATCTTCGCCCGGCCGGCCGCCACGTCCTTGCCGACCTCGACGAGCCGGATCTTCTCCGGGTCGGTGAGGGTCGACGTCTCGCCGGTGGTGCCGGTGACCACGATGCCGTCGGCGCCCGCGGCGATGACGTCGTCGATGTGCTTCTCGACGGCGGGCCAGTCGACCTCGCCGTCCGCCGTCATGGGCGTGACGAGCGCGACGAGCACCTGTCCGAACGGGTTCTCTGCAGTCACGCCCTACAGGCTATCGGTTCGCGGCTGACCGAGCCGATCCGTGACGCCCGCCCGCCCGCCCACCATGCCGGCGGATATACGATCCGCCGTGCCGGTGAATGCTGGATCTTGCCCGCGTGTCGGATCGTATATCCGCCGTCTTGGTCGGTCGAGGGACGAGGCGGGCGGCGCCGGATCAGGCGGAGCGGAGCCGGATCAGGCCGAGCGGCGCCGCTCGGCCCAGGAGTCCAGGTGCAGGCCGCGCCCGACCTTGGCGAGGATGGCGTCCTCCACGGTCGCCCAGTCGTGCACCACGAGGTCGTAGTCGAAGCGGATGGTGTCGAAGCCATGAGCGGCCGCGACCGCATCACGCACCCTGTCCTTGTGCCGGTCGGACGCGTCATCGTGCCCGTTCCGGCCGTCGACCTCGACGATGAGACGGTCCCCGACGACGAAGTCGACGCGACCGACGCCGGCGATCTCGACCTGGGTGCGCAGCGTGAGCCCGAGGCGGTGGAGGCGCAGCCGGAGGAGCGATTCGAGACCGCTTCCGGCATCGGCGCGCGCGAGGTCGACGAGCCACCGGGCGGACTCGGTCATCCGTTCCCGAAGCTCGGCTCTCTCGTGCCGGGAGAGGACGCGCTGGTGCAACGCCGACTCGAGGGTGGCGAAGAACGCGTCCTCGCCGAGGCATCCGCGGATCTGCAGCAGCGCGTCGACGAGCGAGACCTCGGTGCGCGACGGCGCGAGCTCGTTCCAGTGCTGCACGCACGTGCAGCCCTCATGCGGCTGTGCGTGACGGTGCGGCGGAAGGGACACGTGCACGTCGTCGTCGAGCGGAAGGACCCAGAGGCCCTTCCGGCGCGCGACGGACACGCAGCCGAGCACGCCGCCGTGCCGCAGCGCGGTCCTGATGGGCCGCGGAAGAGCGGGCGAGGCGTACAGACCGGGCCGGATCCGGATCACCGCACCGGCCGCAAGGGCACGTCGGAGGGACCGGTCGTCGATGCCGTTCGCGAGGTATTCGCGACGTCGCGCGACTGATCCGAGCTCAGCACACAATGCCGCAACGTCTCCGGGACTCCGCACCCCGCAATGCTGCGGGACGCGTGCGCTCAGGCGACCTCCTCGGCCGGCCGTCGTGCGCCTGCGCCACCTCCCCGGCCTTGAGGAGGAGGAGTCACCCGTCCGGGTCGGCGGATATACGATCCGGCGCGCCGGCGAATCTCGGCGATCCGCGGCGCGCCGGATCGTATATCCGCCGGGTTGGGGCTCGGGCGGCGAGGGGGGCGAGGAGGACCCGGGGTCAGCGCTCGAGGGTGAGGAAGCGGTGGCGGATGCCGGTGCGGGAGCTGTGCCATCCGTCGGCCGGATCGACGGAAACGACGCGCCAGCCCGACCGGTCGGGCGCGAACGTGTCGCCGTCGACGTCGAGGTCGAGCTCGGTGACCACGAGGCGGTCGGCGCGGTCGATCGTGCGCGCGAAGAGCTCGGCGCCGCCGATGACCCAGATCCGGTCGTCGGCGTCGGATGCCGCGAGCGCGAGCGCCTCGTCGACCGACGCGGCCCGCACGGCGCCCTCGGCGCGCCAGTCGGCCTGCCGGGTCACGACGAGGTTCGCCCGGCCGGGCAGCGGCCGGAACCGCTCCGGCAGCGAGTCCCACGTGCGGCGGCCCATGACGACCGGGGCCCCGTGCGTGGTGCGCTTGAAGTGCGCGAGGTCCTCCGGGACCTGCCAGGGCATGCCGCCGCGGGCGCCGATCACTCCCCCGTGGGCCTCCGCCCAGATCAGGCCGATCCGCGGGGCGGCCGCGTCGTCGAACGCGTCGCTCATACGGCGACGGCCGCGCGGATCGCCGGGTGGTGCTCGTAGCCGACGACCTCGAAGTCCTCGAAGCGGTAGTCGTCGATCGAGTCGGGTCGGCGCGCGATGCGGAGGGTCGGGTACGGGAAGGGCTCGCGGGAGAGCTGCTCGGTCACCTGATCGACGTGGTTGTCGTAGATGTGGCAGTCGCCGCCCGTCCACACGAAGTCGCCGACCTCGAGGCCGGTCTGCTGGGCGATCATGTGCGTGAGCAGGGCGTAGGAGGCGATGTTGAACGGCACGCCGAGGAAGAGGTCGGCGCTGCGCTGGTAGAGCTGGCACGACAGTCGCCCGTCGGCGACGTGGAACTGGAACAGCGCGTGGCACGGCGCGAGCGCCATGTCCGGGATGTCGGCCGGGTTCCACGCCGAGACGATGTGCCGGCGCGAGTCGGGGTTCGTTCGGATCTGCTCGATCACCTGGGCGACCTGGTCGACCTGGTCGCCCGACGGCGTCGGCCAGCTCCGCCACTGCACGCCGTACACGGGGCCGAGCTCGCCCGAGGCATCCGCCCATTCGTCCCAGATGGTGACGCCGTGCTCCTGGAGCCACCCGACGTTCGACTCGCCCCGGAGGAACCAGAGCAGTTCGTACGCGATCGACTTGAAGTGGACCCGCTTGGTGGTCACGAGCGGGAAGCCCTGCGACAGGTCGAACCGGATCTGGCGGCCGAACACGCTCCGCGTTCCGGTGCCGGTGCGGTCGGACTTCGGCGTGCCGTGCTCGAGCACGTCTCGGAGCAGGTCTTCGTACGGGGTGGGGATCGCGCTGGCCACGGCGTCAAGGCTACGCCCATGGGCGGGCCGGGAGGCGGTCCCGGCGCGGGGGGGTCCCCCCCCCCCCCCCCCCCTACCCCCCCCCCCCCTCCCCCCCACCCCCCCCCCCCCCCCACCCCCCCCCCCCCCCCCCCCCCCCCCCCCCCCCCCCCCCCCCCCCCCCCCCCCCC